>DASXQK010000429.1:0-9866 GCA_036493015.1 Dongiaceae bacterium
CACGCCAGCACAAAGCGCATCGTCTCTTCCAACACACAGGTCTCCTTGAATGGCATCGGCAAAGCCCTCCCTTGCCGAGCAGGAAACCTGTCAACGATGTTGCCGGTCTACTCTGTCAACGATCTACCCGGTTCATACCCACCCCGACCCTCTCCCCCTGAAGGGCGGAGAGGGAGTCAGGTGGGCGATGGTGATTCGCTACTCGATCATCACCTTCTGACCGCGCTTGTAGAGGCCGTTGGCGATGATCATGCGCTGGATTTCGCTGGTGCCTTCCCAGATGCGATCGACGCGCAGCTCGCGGTAGAAGCGTTCGGCGACATTCTCGCGCATATAGCCGCGGCCGCCGAAGATCTGCACCGCGCGGTCGGCGACCCGGTTCGCCATTTCCGACGCGTAGAGTTTGGCCATGGCGCACTGGGCGTGGCTGACCTTGCGATCGACATTGGCATCGATCTCTTCCGCCGTGCGATAGGTCATGAGGCGCGCAGCCCAGAGCTCGGTCACGCTGTCGGCCAGCATGAACTGCATGACCTGCTGCTCTGCCAGCGGCTTGCCGAAGGCTATCCGCTGCTTGACGAAGGCTGTCGCTTCCTCGATCAGGCGCTGTGCCGCCCCGCAGCAGCGCGCGGCAATGCCCAGACGCTCATAGCGGAACCAGTCATAGGTGAATTCCATGCCCGCACCTTCCTCGCCGATGCGGTCGATGGCAGGCACGCGCACATTCTCAAAACTGTAGATCGGATGCGTATCGGGGTAGTTGTGGCTGTATGCGGGAACGCGCACCAGCTTCACGCCTGGCGTCTTCATGTCGACGAAGAACAGCGCGTGGCTGCCGGCATTGGGGCCGCCCTCGATCTTGGCCTGGAAGACAAAGTGATCGGAATGGTTGGCCCCGGTCACATGCCATTTCTCACCATTAAGGATGTAGTGATCGCCATCGCGCCGGGCGGTCGCCTTGATCGCATCGACATCGGAGCCCGCATCGGCCTCGGTGATGGCGTAGCACTCGTCCTTTTCGCCGCGGATGTTCGGCAATACCCAGAAATCCATCAGGTGTTTCGAATGCCGGCAGGCTTCGATCATCCAGGGCGGGGTCGAGTGATAGACCCAGCCGAGCGCATTGGTGACGCGGCCGATCTGTTCCTGGATCACGGTGATCTCCAGGCTGCTGAGGCCCTTGCCGCCAAACTCCTTGGGAATTGCCAGCGCCTCCAGGCCGATCGCCTTGGCCCTGGCGCGCTGGGTCTCGCGCAAGGCAGGCGGCAGATGGCCGCCATTCATCTCGGCCTCCACCTCATGGGGGATCAGCGCGTCGGTCACGAAGCGGCCGACCTTTTCCTGCCAGGCGCGCGCACCCGGCGGCAATGCATAGGACATGGGCTTTAGCCTCAGTGAAATGTTCAACAGCGAAGGGGTGGCGAGTGCCGGCTCAAACCTTGGACAAGGTCTCGTTCATTGTCCACATCGAGCCGGCCTCCGGCGGCTCCGGCAACCGGGCGACCGGCAACAGTTCCCGCACCATGTCGTGGAACTGGCGCAGGCACACCTCCTTCTCCGAAAGAATCCCGCCGGAATAGCTCTCCGAGGCCAGGCCTACCTGGACCGAGCGGACGAGCTCGTCATCCTCGTTCTGGACCTGGGTATTGATGCGGTAGTTCAGGAACTGTGCGGCCTTCATCTCCGGCCGGTCGTCGCCCGGCAGGCGATAGCAGCGCCCGCGGATGCGGCATCTGCCGGGCCCGGTCGGGATCAGCTGGAAGAAGTCGATCATGTCGGGATAGAGGTCGAGCCCGAGATTGGGCAGGAGCGTGTAATAGGACCACGCGCGACGGCGGTCCTCCGGCAGATGGTTCGCCTCCGGCAGCAGCTTCTGATAATGCCGCTCGCTCCAGTTGCTCGACGGCTTGTCGCGAAGCCAGTGCATGGCGCGCGAGACATAGCCCTCCTGCGCCTCGGCCTCGTAGCGCGTGCCGAACAGGCGATAAAGACCGGGATGGCCGACCGGCACGTGATAGCCTTCGAGGTAATTGTCGATGATGTTCTTCCAGTCGACGTCGTAGTCCGCCGCCCAAGGCTCGCCATAGGGCACCATTTCATCCAGGCGATACTTAGCCAGCTCCGGCATGTAGGGCGCCAGGCGCTCGGCCACGCTGGGGCCGACGCTGCGAAAGCGGATGAAAACGAAGCCCAGGCATACTTCGATATCGATGGGCTTGAGGCCATATTCGGCCTTGTTGAGGCCGGGGAACGTCGCTTCCGCCGGCACGGCCTTCAGGCTGCCGTCGAGCCCATAGACCCAACCGTGATAGGGGCAGCGAATGCCGGTGGCGGAACAACTGCCGGTGCGGCCCTGCACAACCGCGGAAGCGCGATGGCGGCAGACGTTGTAGAAGGCGCGCAAGTTCCCGTCTTCGCCGCGGATTACCAGAGCGCGCTCGCCCATCAGCCGCAATGTCGCGAAATCCCCAGGCTTCTGCACTTCGCTGACATGGCAGACCAGCATCCAGTTCGACAGGAACAGATATTCCTTCTCGAGCTCGAAGAACTCGCCGTTGTGATAGGTCCAGCCGGGCAGCGTCATGTGCGAGAAATCATCGGCGGCATAAGCCGTCGAGATTTCGGCGGGCAGGGCGGCGGCGTTTTCAAGCGTTGCGGTGGGGACGTTCATGGTTGTGGTCTCCTCTGATCCGATGCGACTACAGCAGCAATCCGATGAAACGGCGTGTCGTCAGGTAGCGGCTTGTTCGACTGTTCGACCAAGCCGCCGGTTCGTTCAAGCGGCTCTGGCGGCCGCGAGATGGGCTTCGAATTCGCGCGGGAACACGGCAGCCAGCAGGCCGAGGCAGGTGCGTTTGGCCTCCTTGCGGTCGATAATCTTGGGGCTGATCAGGATATCGAGCCAGAGGCCGTCGATCATTGCGTTCAGCCCGCGGGCGACGGAATCGGGATCGATATTTGCGTAGGCGCCAGCCTCGACGATTTCCTGGCACAAGATTCTCGTCTCGGCGAAATAGCTCTCCGACAGGTTCTGGCAGATCTTCAGATATTCCGGCCGCCAGCGTGCCTCACCCCAGAAGGCGTACCAGACGGTCACCTTCTTGCGGCTCGCCATCACCGGATCGAAATCCGCGGCGATCATGGCGGCCAGCTTGTCCACGGGCCGCGAACCGGCACGGCGTACGGCGGCGGTCCAGAATTGCTCGTACTCCGCCTCCATATGCTTCAGCGTCTCGACCAGCAGGGCCTCCTTGCTGTGGAAATAGAAATTCACAATGCCCTGGGAGAGGCCGGCAGCCTCGGCGACCTGGGCGAGGGTAAATTCGGCGAAGCCGTGTCTCGCCAGCGTGTCGATCGTGGCTTCGATCAACTGCAGGCGGCGCGACTCCTTGATCTCAAGGCGGCCCATGGCGGCATTCTCATTAAATTATAAATGAAAACCTATTTCAGTAATCGTTGTAAGTCAATGTTTCAGTTATTAAAATTGTATCATGTTGAATGACTAGTCAATCAAATCAGGAACTTATTGGCTGGCATGGGTGCCTTCCCGCCGCGCCCTTTTTGCGCTGCAACAGGTCTGATATGGTCGAAATTCAACCGCCCGGAGCACCCCGCCATGTTGCAACAATCCAATGATGGCGCGTTGCGCGTCCTGACATTGAACCGGCCGGACCAGCGCAATGCCCTGAACCTGCCGCTTCTGAAGGCGTTACGCGCCGCGCTGGCCGAGGCGGCGCGCGATCGCTCCGCCCGGGCCGTGGTTTTGACCGGCGCGGGCAAAGGTTTTTGTGCCGGTGCCGATATCGGCGAATGGGCGGAAGCCGAGAAGAGCGGCCAGCTGGAGAGCTATGGCTGGACCGATGAAAGCCATGCGCTGATGGCCGAGGTGTTCGAGTTTCCCAAGCCGACCGTTGCCCTGCTGAACGGTGCGGCGGTGGGGGCGGGGCTCGACCTGGCGCTCGCCTGCGACTTCCGCTTCTCCGCCGATACCGCGCGCTTCTCCTGCGCCTATACCAGGATGGCCTTTCCGCCCGATGCGGGCGGCAGTTGGCTCTTGCCCCGCCTGATCGGCCTCGCGGCCGCCAAGCGCTTCGTCTACACCGGCGAATTCTGGTCGGCGGCGGAAGCCAAGGCCGCGGGAATGGTGAGCGAAATTCACCCCAGCGAAACCTTGACCAACGCAGCGATGGATTTCGCCCGCCGTCTGGCCGCGGGACCCACGATCGCCACGGCCGAAGCCAAGAAGCTGCTGCAGGCCGCCGACGCGCGGGATTTCCGCAGCCAACTTGCCGCCGAGCATGAGGCGGGCCTGCGCTGCGGACGCAGCGAGGATGCCCATGAGGCGCTGGCGGCGGCCGTCGCCAAACGTGATCCGGTCTTCAGGGGAACCTGACCTTGGCCTTCGACTTCAGCCCGAGCGAAGAGCAGACCATGCTCATCGATACCGTGCGGCAGTTCATGGCGGAGGAAATCTTTCCCCATGAGCGCGAGGTGGAGCGGCTGGGCGAAGTGCCGCTGGAGCTGGGCAAGCAGATCCAGAAGCGTTCAAAGGAACTCGGCATGTTCGCCGCGAACATGCCGGAAGATGTGGGCGGCGGCGGCCTCGACTATGTCTCCGTGACCCTGATGGATCGCGAGCTGGGCAAATCAACCTGGGGTCTGATGGGCTGGGTCGGCCGGCCTTCCGAAATCCTCAACGCCTGCCGCGACGAGCAGCGTGAGGCCTATTTGCTGCCGGTGATCCGTGGCGAGCGAAAGGAGGCCTTCGCGCTCACCGAGCCCAATGCGGGCTCCGATGCCACGGGCATCCAGACCCGCGCGGTGAAGGATGGCGGCGACTACGTCATCAACGGCAGCAAGCATTTCATTACCTGCGCCTCGCGCCCGGATTTCGTCATTCTGTTCGCCGTCACCGGCCTGGACGAGGCGCCAAAGGGCCCGCGCAAGCGGATCACGGCATTCCTCGTGGATACGGATACCAAAGGCTTCGAACTGACACTGGGCGCTCGTGCGGTCGGCCATCGCAGCTATCGCAATTACCAGCTCTCCTTCAGCGATTGCCGGGTGCCGGCGCGCAACATCCTGGGTGAGGAAGGCAAGGGCTTCGATCAGGCGGGCCGGTGGCTTTCCAACACTCGCGTGCTGGTAGCGGCAACCTGCTGCGGCAAGGCAGAGAGGGCGCTCGAGATCGCAATCCAATGGGCTGCGACCCGCAAGCAATTCGGCCAGACGATCGGCCGCTTCCAGGGCGTCAGCTTCAAGCTCGCCGACATGGCGACCGAGCTGCGCGCAGCCGACCTGCTGACCCTCTATGTCGCCGAGCGCTACATGAAGGGCGCCATGACCAATGCCGATGCCGCCATGGCCAAGCTGTTCTGTTCGGAGATGGCTGGCCGGGTCACGGACCAGGCGATTCAGGTCCTGGGCGGCATGGGGTTGATGGACGAACTGCCCCTGGAGATGCTGTGGCGCGACGCGCGGGTGGAGCGTATCTGGGACGGGACCAGCGAGATCCAGCGCCATATCATTTCGCGCGAATTGCTGCGGCCTTACGAGGCTTAAAGACGCCCGGTAGAATGCTGAATTTGTTGGGAAATTTCTGGCAGAAAATTATCACAACCCTGCCGGCGCAGAATCCTGTCTGAGGGTTACTCCCTCAGGATGGCTGGATTTCGGGTCGGCGATTTTGGAGAAAAATCGATGTTCCAGCCTGATCTTTTGAACGGCAAGCGCATTTTGATCACAGGCGGGGGCACCGGGCTTGGGCTTTCCATGGGCCGCCGTTTCTTGCAGTTGGGGGCCGAGCTGGTGATTTGCGGCCGCCGTCAGGAAGTCCTGGCCGAAGCCGCCAAAAGCCTGGCGGCGGAGACCGGCGGCAAGGTCGAAACACATAGCTGCGACATCCGCGATTCGGATGCCGTCGACAAGATGATGGATGCGATATGGGCGAATGGGCCGCTGGACAATCTGGTGAACAATGCCGCGGGCAATTTCATCGCCCGCAGCGAGGAATTGAGCCCGCGCGCCATCGACGCCGTGCTCGGTATCGTGCTGCAAGGCAGTGCCTATTGCACCACCGGATGCGGCCGGCGCTGGCTGAAGGAGGGGCGCAAGGCCAGTGTGCTCAGCATCATTACGACCTATGCCTGGACCGGGTCGGCTTATGTCGTGCCCTCGGCCATGGCCAAGGGCGGGGTCCTCGCCATGACCCGCAGCCTGGCGGTGGAGTGGGGCGGCCGCGGCGTTCGTCTGAACGCGATCGCGCCTGGGCCCTTTCCGACGGCCGGCGCCTGGGACCGGCTGGTGCCTCGCGCCGATCTGGCGCAGGTGTTCGAAACCAAGAATCCGTTAAGACGTGTGGGCCAACATGGCGAGTTGGCCAATCTGGCCGCCTTTCTGCTCAGCGACATGGCGGCCTACATCAATGGGGAAGTCGTGACGATCGACGGTGGCGAATGGCTGCAAGGGGCGGGTCAGTTCAATTTCCTCGACCGGCTTACGGAACAGGATTGGGCGGCCTTGAAGCCGAAGAAGAAATGAGACTGCGGGCCGGCTGGACTATAATCGTCGGGCGAAATCCTTGGGCCGCCGGCTCGTTGCGGTCCCCCGGCGCGTCAAGGTCCGCCGGGGCGCCAGGCCGGCGCCGAATGGGAGTGACGATGAGACCGGCGCGTCTTGCCAGCAGCTTGATCATGGCCGGCCTGGTTGCGGCCTGCAGCGATCACCCGATAGAAACCGGGCGCTCGGTATATCTGTCGCCGCGCATGCCGGTCAGGACCTTGGTGGAAACGCCGCCGGCCGCCAAGGTGCCGGCGCCGCCGACCCCCGCATTGCGTCCCGGCTCGGTTGCCGGGCTGGAACAACTGCGCGCCGGTGGCGATGCCGATGCCGAATTGCTGGCAGCCGATACGCCGGCGGCGACCCCATCAGATTCTTCGCAACCCACCGATCCGGCGATGAGCGGCTCGACGATCACCGATACGGCAAACAACGCGGCCGCAGGCAGCACGGGCGCGGCGGCGGCGGCACAGCCGGGATCCCCCCAACCGGCATCCACACAGCCGGGATCGGCCCAACCGCCCGCATCCGATTCGATCACCGTGGCCTCGAGCGACAACGATCCCGACCATCTGGTGGGCTTGAGCGAGAGCGACGCGCTGCGCCTGCTCGGCAAGCCCAAATCCAGGGCCGACACGCCGCCTTCGCGGGTCTGGACCTACAGTTCGACAAGTTGCGACCTACGTCTATTCTTCTATCCCGAAATCGGCAGCACCAGCTATCGGACATTGACCTATGAAATTGACGATCGAGACCCAACTGATTCAAGCCGGCGCTCCTGCGTCGGCGGGCTGTTGAAAAACCATGCAAGCTGAAAAAGCCGTTCAACTCGAACCGGTAGCCAAGGGGCGCCTGCTGCTGGTGGATGACGACGCGCTGTTCCGCGAATCTCTCGGCCAGAATCTGATCGATGAAGGCTATGAGGTGGAGAACGTCGATGGCGGCCAGGCCGCACTCGACTATCTCGCCAAGGACGATACCGTCGATACGGTATTGCTCGACTGGCGCATGCCGGGCCTCGACGGGCTCGCCGTGCTGCGGCTGATGCGCGAGCGCAGCCACAGCATGCCGGTATTGTTCCTGACCGCGCTGACCGACAATATCTACGAGGAAGCAGCGCTCGCTCTGGGCGCCGTCGACTTCATCAGCAAATCGCGCAGCCTGTCGGTCATTCTTCAACGCCTGTCGCTGATCATGGATGGGCGCAAGCGGCCGGTGGCGGCCGGATCGGAAATCATCCAGCGCGGCAAGCTGGAATTGCGCCCGGCCATCGGCCGCGCCTTTTGGGACAGCCATCGTATCGAACTGACACTGACCGAGTTCACCATCCTGCAAACATTGGCCGAAACGCCGAAGCGCGATTTTTCCTATCGCGACATCTACGACATCGTGCGGGGCAGGGGCTTCGTCGCCGGCTGGGGCGAGGAGGGCTACCGGGTCAACGTGCGCTCGTTCATCAAGCGCATCCGGCAAAAGTTCCGCGCCCTTGACGATACCTTCGACAGCATCAAGAACTATTCGGGGTATGGTTATTACTGGGACCACGGGGAATGAAGCGACCGCTTGGCCGGATACATCGTTCGCTATCCGGCAAGCTGGGGCTTCTTGTTGTCGCTTTCGTGGCGGTCCCCGTCGTTCTCTACGTCACCTTCCAGCAGGCAGATCGGGACCGCAGCGATCTGCTGCTGCGCAGCGTCCAGGCGCAGAGCCGCCTGGTTGCAACTGCCCTTGATCCGCTGCTGCGCCGGGCCGACCCAACCAGCTTCACCAATGCCGGCGATACGCTGTCGCGGCTTTCCGACGGCAGTGCGCGTATCCGCCTGTTGTTCCGGCCGAATGGCCAGGCAGGCGCCGCCGGATTCTTCCTGGTTGCTTCCGCCCCGCAGCTGAGCGCGACCGAACTGGATAGCCAGCGCCACGAATTGCTGTCCCAGGGCGTGCTCGACGACGTGTCGCAATCCTGCAGTGGTGACCGGCCGCTCTCGCAGCATTACCGCAATGCCGTAGGCCATGACGAGATCTTGACCTCGGTCGTGCCGGTCCTGACGACGGCCGGCTGCTGGGCCATCATCTTTTCCTATCCGGTGGACGATCTGCTGGGTGCGGCTCTCGGCACGCCGTACTGGCGGCGCTTCGAGGTGGAACTGGCCGCCGGCATTTATCTGGGTCTGGCCGGGCTGACGCTCTTCGTCTTCCTGCTGATCCGGCGCAGCGTCATGCGCTTCGAGGGGCTGGCCCGCGTGCTGCGCCTGGGCGGCACCGCCAAGCGCGGATTTGCCGAGCAGAACGAGATCGCCGAGCTCGATGGCGTGGCCATTGAATTCGACCGGCTGGTGGCAACCCTCGGCCAGACGGCCGAGAGCATTCGCCGCCGCGCCGAAGACAACGCCCATGCCTTCAAGACGCCCATCGCCATCATGCGCCAGTCGCTGGAACCGCTGCGCCGCGCGTTGATCGAGGGCAACACCCGCGGAAAACGCGCCATCGAGGTGATGGAACAGGCGGTCGATCGTCTGGACAATCTGGTGGACGATGCCCGGCGGCTGGATGAATCGGTGGCCGAGCTTCTCGATCCGCCGCGCCGGCCGGTCAATCTCAGCCGCCTGTTGCGCGGTATGGCCAAGGCCTATCAGGGGCTGGCCGAGGGGCGTGGCGTGGTGCTGGCAACCGACGTTCCCGATGGGCTGAATGTGCTCGGCAGCGAGGAGCTGATCGAAACCGCCGTCGAAGCCGTCCTCGACAATGCCATCGGTTTCAGCCCCAGCGGCAGCCGGGTGGAATTGCATCTCTCGCGCGCCGGCGGGCGAGCCCAGATCGCCGTTGCCGATGACGGGCCCGGCGTGCCGCCGGAACACCGCGAGCGCATCTTCGAGCGCGGCTTCTCGGTGCGGGCGACGGCGGACCCCGGCAATGAAGGCAGCAGCCATTCCGGTATCGGCCTGTGGATGGCACGCCGCTATCTTCAGGCGCTGGGCGGCGGCATCAGGGCGGAAAACCGTCCCGGGCGCGGCTTGCTGATGCGGATCGAACTGCCGCTGACGGGCGTAGCGTAAGTTTTTACTTTCCCGTCATGGCCGGGCTTGACCCGGCCATCCATCATTCAGCTGCATGAAAGTAAGTCGTGGATGCCCGGCTCAAGGCCGGGCATGACGAATGGAGAGGCGGAGGGGGCGGGGAATACTCTCGCCTGGCTCACCCCAGAATCTTCTCCATGAAAATGCTGTTGGGATCGTCGCTCGGATAGTCGCCAAAACACCCGCACAGGCGAAACCCCATGGAATCGAACAAGCCAAGCGCCTCGGGCTGAT
>DASXQK010000430.1:0-4669 GCA_036493015.1 Dongiaceae bacterium
CAATTCCCGGCGATCGGCTGACCGAATCCGCCGCGCCAGGGCAGCCCGGCGACGTTATAGGCATCGCCCACGCCATCCAGATGGTCGGGCCGGTTGGCCTCGATCTGCAGCGAACCGAAGGCGCCCGCATCCGGATATCGGGCCGTCGCCCGCACGAGTTGGGCTAGCCAATCGGGTTCGGCGAAGGCATCGGGGTTCAGCGTTGCAACCCAGGGCGATGTAACCAGCGCGATCGCGCGGTTATTGCCCGCGGCGAAGCCGAGATTCTCCACCAGGCGAAGTGCTTGCCAGCCCGCCGGCAGATTCTCCAGCGCCGCCAGGGATTCGTCGCTGGATGCGTTGTCGACGACGATGACGCTGAAGTCGCGATAAGTCTGGGCGGCGAGCGCCGCCAGGCAGCGCGCCAGGAAAGGACCGCTGTTGAAATTGACCACGACCACGGCGATCTGGGGCGTAGCCGCTTCGCTCGCCGGCCGGCTCAGCAGGTTCTCGATACGCGCCATCTGACCTTGGGGCGGGCCGGTTCAGCGGCCATGCATGATTCCTCTACGCCGGGGTTTCGACCCGGCGTCACCCTAGACCGATTTCCCGACCCGAACCAAGGCGCCTCAATGCTCGGCAATCTTGTGTGAGGTATGGACGAGCGAGTCATCGACGAATGCCGCGCGCGAAGCTATGTCTATAGCAAGGCTAGTGTCTGAGGTCAGATATGGGGATGGTCGTCAATTGCGCAGCCTATGAAGACGGCCGCCGGGTTGCCGATATCAGCATCGACAAGCTGGATGACTGGCCGCCGAAGGAAGGCCGCGTCATCTGGATCGGTTTGCACGAACCCGATGAGGTGCTGCTGAGCCAGTTGCAGCGCCATTTCGGCCTGCATGAGCTTGCCATCGAAGATGCCCATGTCGCCCATCAACGCCCGAAGCTGGAGGTCTATGGCGACAGCCTGTTCCTCGTGCTGCGCACGGCCCAGATCATCGAGGGCAAGATCCAATTCGGCGAGACCCATATCTTCGCCGGGCGCGGCTATGTGATTTCGGTGCGCCACGGCCCCTCGGTCAGCTATGCCGAGGTGCGCAGGCGCTGTGAACAGGCCCCCAAGATGCTGAAAAAGGGCGAGGACTTCATCGTCTACGCACTGATGGATTTCGTCGTCGACAGCTATTTTCCCATCGTCAACAGCCTGCAGGACGAGGTCAATACGATCGAAGCACGCATCTTCCAGGATACTTTCGACCAGAGCGGCATCGAGCATATCTACGATCTGCGCAGCGACCTGCTGACCTTGCGCAATGTGGTCCTGCCGCTCATCGATATCTGCAACCGGATGATCCGCTTCGATGTGCCCCTGATCGACCGCGATACTCACCTCTACTTCCGCGACGTCTATGACCATGCCCTCAAGGTCAGCGAGAGCATCGGGACCCAGCGCGAATTGCTGACCTCCGCGCTGGAAGCCAACCTGCTGCTGTCGTCGGTGCGCCAGAACGAGGTGATGAAGAAACTGGGTGCCTGGGCCGCCATACTCGCCGTGCCCACGGCGATTGCCGGCATCTACGGCATGAATTTTGCCAATATGCCGGAGCTGCATTGGCGCTACGGCTATGTCGCCATCCTGGGCGTGATCCTGGGCCTTTGCGGCTATCTCTACTACCGCTTCAGCAAGTCCGGCTGGCTCTAGCTAGGCGCTTTTACATCTCTCGATCAGCCCCGCCGTCGAAGAATCGTGGGGGCTCGCCGGCTTCCCTTCCAGCTCGCCCAGCACCGTGCCGGCCAGGCGCTTGCCGAGCTCTACACCCCATTGATCGAAGGAATCGATGCGCCAGATCACGCCCTGGACGAACACCTTGTGCTCGTAGAGGGCGATCAGGGCACCCAGGGTGCGCGCATCGAGGCGATCGAACAGGATTGTGTTGGATTGACGATTGCCGGGGCAGACCAGATGGGGCGCCAGGCGCTTTGCGTCCTCGGCCGAATGGCCGCGCTGAATCAGCTCGGCTTCGGATGCGGCCTGGTCGCGCCCGCGCATCAGGGCTTCGCTCTGGGCGATGCAATTGGCCATCAACTGCCGGTGATGGGCAAGGGCACCCGTGCCGTGGCGCGCCACCATGAAATCAACCGGCACCGGTTCCGGCCCCTGATGCATCGACTGGAAAAAGGCATGCTGGACGTTGGTGCCGACCCCGCCCCAGATCACCGGCGCCGTCAGGTAATCGACCGGCTCTCCCTCGCGCGTCACCCGCTTGCCGTTGCTCTCCATCTCCAGCTGCTGCAGGAACGAGGGCAGCAGTGTCAGCCGCCGGTCATAGGGCACGATTGCCAAGCTGCCGGCGCCCAGGATGTTGCGATTCCAGATGCCGACCAGGGCAAACAGCACCGCCATGTTCTGGGCCGGCGGCGCTTCGCGCATATGGCTGTCCATCTCGGCGGCACCGGCCAGCATGGCGCGATAGGCCTCGGCCCCGGCGGCGATCGCAATCGGCAGGCCGACCGACGACCACAATGAATAGCGCCCGCCGACCCAGTCCCAGAAGGCGAAGCCCAGAGCGGGATCGAGGCCGAATTTGCGCACCGCCTCATCATTGGCCGAAACCGGAATGAACTGCTTGGCCAGCGCCTCCGCCGAGCCACCGCCAGCCGTGAACCATTCACGCGCCGTCTCGGCATTCGTGGTGGTCTCGGCGGTGGTGAAGGTCTTGGAGATGACGATAACCAGGGTCGTTGCCGCTTCCAGGCCTGCGAGTGCCGCAACGATTTCACCGCCATCGATATTGGCGACGAAATGGATGCGAGGACCTTTGCCGTCGGCCAGCGCATCCTCCGCCAGCGCCGGGCCGAGATAGGAGCCGCCGATGCCGATGACGATCACATCGCGGATCGGCCGCCCGTCGAAGCCGGTGCGCCGGCCGTCGCGAACCTCGCTGGCGAATTCGCAGATCCGGCGGCGCTCGGCCTCCACCTGCGGCATGATGTCTTTGCCGTTGACCAGCATGGGCCGATCGGCGGGCGCACGCAGCGCCATATGGAGGGCCGGGCGCACCTCGCTGGTATTGACCCGTTCGCCGCCGAAGAGCCGTGCGATCCAGCTCTCGATATCCGCTTCGCGCGCCAAGTCCAGCAACAGGGCCAGTGTGCGGCCGGTGATCCGGTTCTTGGAATAATCCAGAAGCAGGCCTGCGGCCTCGATACTGAGCCGCGGGAAGCGCCCGGGATCCTGGACATAGAGTTCCGCCAGCGGAACGCGAGCCAGAGATTTGCGCTGCGCCTCCAGTGCTTTCCAGGACTGGCTTTGGATCAGTTCGGACATGGGCAGGATCCTTCCATGAGACGGGCATTCAACGCCGCCCGGCGATTGGCTGGCAAGACCTGGTTTGACGCCGGGATGCTTGACAGGCGCCAGCGGCTAAGCGAAACCGCAGCGCTTACCCGCCGCGGCTTCCCCTTATACAGGTGATGGTTGTTCCGGTTTCGACAACGACTCGTCTATGCGCTGCAATCGACAGGCATCGCGATCTTTTTCGCCGTCATGCGGCTGCTGCCCGTCGACTGGGCATCCGGCCTGGGGGGATATGTCGGCCGGCGCTTCGGCCCCCGCTTTTCACTCAGCAAGGTCGGTGAACGCAATCTGCGGGCAGCATTTCCCGAGAAGAGCGATGCCGAGATCGACGCTATCCTGCGCGGTGCCTGGGACAATCTCTGCCGCACCTTCGCCGAGTATTCGCAACTCGACCGCCTGTGGGACAAGAAGCCCCTGCTGGTGGAAATCGGCGGCAAGTTCATCGTGGGTCACAGGCGCTTCGACTTCACCCAGCGGCGGCGCTTCCTGGAGCTGCTACAGAGCGGAAAGCCCGTCATCTTCTATACAGGCCATTGCGGCAATTGGGAGGTGCTGCCGGTTGTGGCTGCCTATTACGGACTGGAGCTGGCTGTCGTTTTTCGCCCGCCCAACAGCCCCTATGCCCGCCAGTTGGCGGAGAAGGTCCGCCAGCGCAGCATGGGCCGTCTGATACCCACCAATACGATGGCAACGGCGGCGATTGCGGCGGCTTCGCTGGCGCGGGGCGAAAGCCTGGGTCTGCTGATCGACCAGTATTTCGGCCGCGGCGTCGACCTGCCCTTCTTCGGCCGGCCGGCGCGCACCGCCCCCACCCTGGCGAAAATGGCCCAGCATTTCGACTGCCCGATCATCGGTGCGGTGGTCGAGCGGGTGAAGGGTGCGCATTTTTGCCTGCATTTGCTGCCCGAAGTGCCGGTCATGCGCACCCCGGAGGGTGACATCGATGTAACGGCGATGATGGGGGTCGCGACGAAGGCGCTGGAGGATTGGGTGCGCGCCCATCCCGACCAGTGGCTCTGGTTCCACCGCCGCTGGCGCTAGCGGCTAATCGCCTCACGTTGATTTAATGTGAGGCGTGAATTGGCCGCTAATCCGGATAAGTCGAGCAA
This sequence comes from Dongiaceae bacterium, assembly GCA_036493015.1. Taxonomy (GTDB): domain Bacteria; phylum Pseudomonadota; class Alphaproteobacteria; order Dongiales; family Dongiaceae; genus DASXQK01. The sequence goes on from DASXQK010000430.1 coordinate 4,447, forward strand.
GAATCACGGATCAGGTTGCTTCAAGCTGATCCGATCGTTCTCCAAGCCCAAAAACATGCGGAATCAAGCCAGTTTCGCAATGATTGCGATTTCCGGGGGATATGCCTAAATTCTCCCCGATTCTGCCTCCCCTTGAAAACCAGCATCGGAAGATCATGCAAGATACCTTTAACGCCGTTGCCGATATCATTGCGGAGACTTGCAATATCGATCGGGCGAAAAT
>DASXQK010000431.1:0-7907 GCA_036493015.1 Dongiaceae bacterium
CCGGCGATTTCGTCCTTGATTCGAAGCTTTTGCCGCTTTAGTTCGTGGATCTTGTCTTCGTCGGGCCGCGGCCGGGCCTCTTCTTCTTCGATCAGATGTTCAAGATCCTGGTGCTTGGTCTTGAGGGAATCCAAATGCTCCGTCACGGACATCATCGAGCCTCCCATTTGTCACAGAGTGATGACAGTACGATGCTAACGCCGCCAACCGGGAATTGTAAATGATGCCGATTCGCAAGGCAGGGAAGCAAAAACCGGCCCCCCGTGAAGCCCTTGTTTCGGCCAGTAAATCGGCCAGACATGCGGCCAGGTCCTCTGGCGCACCCCGGCCGGGTTTGATCGTGGGTATCAGCGGCGCATCGGGCGCCATCTATGGCGTGCGCCTGCTGGAAACCCTGCGTCGGCTCGGTATTCAAAGCCATCTGGTCATGTCCAAAGCCGCGGAAATGACGATCAGTTATGAAATCGATAGGCGGCCCGCCGATGTCAAGGCGCTGGCCGATGTCGTTTATCCGATCGGCGATCTGGGGGCGCCCATCTCCAGCGGCAGCTTTCCCACCATGGGTATGATCATTGCGCCCTGCTCCGTGCGCAGCCTGGCGGAGATCGCGACCGGTGTGACCAGCAGCCTGCTGACCCGGGCGGCCGATGTGACCCTCAAGGAGCGCCGCCGGCTGGTGCTGATGCTGCGCGAGACGCCGCTGCATAGCGGCCATCTGCGCAACATGCTGGCCCTTTCCGATATGGGCGCGATCGTGGCGCCGCCGGTCCCGGCATTTTATGCGCGGCCAAAGAGCCTGAACGAGATGGTCGACCACAGCATCGGCCGCGTCCTCGACCTGTTCGGCATCGATAGCGGGCGGGTGAAGCGCTGGTCGGGCGGACCTGCTACGCGCAAGCCTCGCTGAGGGTCTGCAACTCCGGCACGCGCTCGGAATCGCGTCCCATCACCTTAAGATAGAGTGCCAGATTGGCTTCCACCGCCGGCCGGCGTCCGGCTGCGGGAGCGGGCAGTGCTTCCAATGTCGCTTGCGCGATGCGCTCGCCCTCGAGCTCCAGATCGTTGACTTTGCGGCGCAGCGCCTCGCTCTCCAGGGAGGGCACCGGCGACACACCCGCCTTGAGGCGCCGGCGAACGGCGCGCAACGGCTGCACCACGTCGCGCTGCCAGGTTTCCGCCGCCGTGATGGCGCGCCGGATATCCTGTTCGCTCAGAGCGCGGCCTTCCCGGCCATGCCAGCAGCAGAACAGCAGCAGGTTGACGTCGAGCCCCAGCCCATCCTGCAGCGCGATGCAGGCAGGCCCGACGCCGGGCCTGCCATAGAGCTGCAGCGAGAAGTTCCAGAAATTCATGTCGCCTCCGCCTCGCCGAGGCAGATCCCAAGCCCCCGCGCGGTATGGGCGAGCGCACCCTTCGGATCGACGGCCTGGTAGTGGCGGATCGCTTCCAGGATCGGCACATCTTCGACGCTGCGCGCGTTCCAGGCGACCATCCGGTCGAAACGGCCTTCGGCGATCAGGTCGACAGCGCGCACACCGAAGGCCGACGCCATGATGCGGTCGCGGGCGTTGGGCGCGCCGCCGCGCTGGATATGCCCCAGCACGGTAACGCGCGTTTCCGCCCCGGTCAGCGCGCCGATGCGCGCGGCAATGTAATGGCCGATGCTGCCATGGATGGTGTCCTCCTGCGGATCGTTGGCATCGCGCTTCACCGCTTCGGCCACGATGACGAGAGCGAAGTTGCGCCCGCGGGCCTTCAGCGCCTCGATGCGTGCGGCAATGCTGGAAAAGCTGTAGGGGATTTCGGGGATCAGGATCACATCGGCGCCACCGGCGATTCCTGCCGACAGCGCGATATGCCCGGCATCGCGCCCCATGACCTCCAGGATCATCACCCGGCTGTGGCTGGCTGCCGTGGGCTGCAGGTGATCCAGCGCGTTGGTGGCCGCCGACAGGGCTGTGGCATGGCCGATAGAAACCTCGGTCAGCCCCAAATCATTGTCGATGGTCTTGGGAATGGCGATGAGCGGAATATCGCCCTGCTGGGCAAGCTTGCGCAGGATATGCAGCGAGCCGTCGCCCCCGGCGACGATCAGGGCATCGAGTCGCAGCTGGCGATAGCCCTCGATCACCTCATGGCTGCGGTCGATCACACTGCCATCAGGCATGGGATAGGCGAAGGGATCGCCCTTGTTGGTGCTGCCCAGGATCGTGCCGCCGCGGCGCAGCAATTCGATATCGGTCTCGTTCGGCGTCAGCGCGACCCATTCCACCGGACGCGTCAACAGCCCCGCGGTACCGTTGCGGATACCGATAACCTCCCAGCCATAGCCCAGCACCGCACGATGAACCACGGCGCGGATGGCGGGGTTGAGGCCGGCGCAATCGCCGCCGCTCGTCAGGATTCCAATACGCTGAATTGCCATGGCGCGGAGTGTCGACGTTTAGCGCATGGCTGGCAAGCCAACCTGGGTTTCTTGCAAAGGTCGCCGCTTGCAGGAGCGCAAGCTGCGCGGCACCATAGCAGCGGCCTTGCCTCTGGAAGAATCGACTCGATGGCACCATGTCCAGAGGCCCATAGCCAGAACGGTTGGCCCATGTTCCTGATTGCCCGCGATCGAGCGCTGATCTCGCTTTCCGGCGAAGATCGCCAAGCCTTCCTGCAGGGCCTGGTCTCCAACGATGTCGCCAAGGTGACACCGGCAAGGGCGATCTATGCCGCCTTCCTGACGGCTCAGGGAAAATATCTCCACGACATCTTCATCGCCGCCGATGGCGATCGCCTGCTGATCGAATGCGAGGCCGCACGGCGCGCCGATCTATGGCGCCGTCTTTCGCTATACAAGCTGCGCTCGAAAGTCGCGCTGGCGGAGGAGAACAATCTCTCGGTCGGACTCTGGTTCGGCGATGGGGCGCTGGGTGAGCTGCATCTTTCGGCCAAGGCCGGCGAGGGACGGGCCGAGCGCGGCGGGGCGATCTTCGTCGATCCGCGGCTGGCGGCATTGGGCGCGCGGGGCTATCTGCCGGCCCCATCATTGCCGTCCGAAACCGGCAGCCGCGAGGATTACGACCATTTGCGCATATCGCTGGGCGTGCCCGATGGCAGCCGTGATCTGCCGGTCGAAAAGGCGATCCTGCTGGAGAACGGTTTCGACGAACTCAACGCCATCGATTGGGACAAGGGCTGCTACATGGGCCAGGAGCTGACGGCGCGCACGCGCTATCGCGGCCTGGTGCGCAAGCGGCTGATGCCGGTCGCGATCGAAGGGCCGGCCCCGGAATTCGGCTCAGCCCTGCTGCTGGGCGACAAGGAAGCGGGTGAGATGCGCAGCGCCAGCGGCGATATCGGCCTGGCGCTGGTGCGGCTGGAGGCGCTGGGCCAGGGTGCCTTGACCAGCGGTGCCGCGCGGCTGACGCCCTCCAAGCCCGATTGGGCGAAATTCTGATTCACTGTTGGTTATAGGAACGGACGATGGGACGAGCCAGGCTACGCGACCTTGGGATCACCCTTGGCCGGCTGCCCACCGGACCACTGAATGCGATCACCGATGTGGGCGGTGTCGAGGTCGGGCATTCGACCCTGATCCGCGACAAGCCGGCGGTGGTGCGCACGGGCGTCACCATGATCTGGCCCCATCGCGATATCTTCACCAACTACTGCTTCGCCGGATTTAACAGCTTCAACGGCAATGGCGAGATGACGGGCACGATCTGGCTGGCGGAGCAGGGCCTGCTCTCCGCCCCCATCGGCATCACCTGCACCCATTGCGTGGGTGTGGTGCGCGATGCCATCTGCAGCTATGCGGCGAAGAAGGGCATCGTCCAGGCCTTTCATCTGCCGGTCGTCGCCGAAACCCATGATGGCTATCTCTCCGATGCCGAGACTTTTCCGGTGACCGAGGCCATGGCTCATGAGGCGCTCGAAAATGCTGCGAGCGGCCCGGTGGCGGAGGGCAATGTCGGCGGCGGCACCGGTATGATCTGTCATGAGTTCAAAGGCGGCATCGGCACGGCAAGCCGCATTGCCTCCGAAGCCGGCGAGCATTTTACCGTCGGCGTGCTGGTGCAGGCCAATTACGGCGCGCGCGACCTGCTGCGCGTCGACGGCGTGCCGGTCGGCCGTGAAATCAACCACGACGTGGTACCGGGCCATCGCGAGCCCTTTAAACCCAGCCCGGCGACAATCGACGGTTCCATTATTGTGATCCTGGCGACTGATGCGCCGCTTCTGCCCATCCAGTGCCAGCGCCTCGCGCGCCGCGCCGCCACGGGCCTCGCCTGGGCCGGCGGGATCGGCGCCAATGGCAGCGGTGACATCTTCCTTGCCTTCTCTACCGGCAACCGCATTGACCGCGATGCGCCCCATGCCGATGTGCGCATGATCGGCGCCGAGCGCATGACCCTGCTGTTTCGTGCCGCGGCCGAAGCGACGGAGGAAGCCATTATCAACGCGCTGACGGCGGCGGAGACGATGACGGGATTCCAGGGCCGCACGCTGTACGAACTGCCCCACGACAAGCTTAAGCAGGTGATGGGGAAGTACCGACCTGCCTCCTAATTCGCGGGGCGCATCATCAACCAGCCGCCGAACTGAAGCGGGTCGGCACGCGCGAGGCCGAGCAGATAATCGGCATAGACCGCCGCCAGCGCGCCCACGGGATCGGCCGCCCCGGGCGGCAGTAACAGACTCAAATCGGGGCCGACGGTCACCTCATAACGCATGAAGCGTTCGCGCTCGATCGTCTGGATCGGCAGCAGCGGCACGCCTTGGAGGGCGGCCAGGCGCAACGGCGTCTGGGCGAGATGCAATACCATGCCCTCGCCGAAGGGCGTGGCCAGGATCGCACCCATAAAGGCGTTGTTGGTGAGCGAAATGAGTTCGTTTTCGGCCAGCACCTTCAGCATCGCCCGCGTCGCCTTCATGGTCGTGTGGCGATCGAAGACGATGCGTCCGGCGAGATAGCGCCGCTCGACCTCGATCATGCGGGGATTGATGAGGCGGCTGGCCAGAGGCGAATCCAGTATCCCATGACTCGTGCTGGTGAGTTGCCAGGTGCGATAGCCGGCCCCGGCCAATGCCCGCTTGCCCAGGATGGATGCATGAAAGAAGGGGTCGGCCCACAGGATCACGCCCTTGCCGCGGCTGCGCGCCTGCTCGATCCGTTCGCCCCCGATCAGGACCATGTCGGGATTCCAGCCGCGCCGGCGCCGTGACGCGCTCACGAAGATGACCCGCTGGTGATTGGCGGCTTCATTGCGGCGGTGAAGGGCGTAAAGCGCCCCCTCATCCACGCCGCTGCCGAGAACGGCACTCATGCGCTGGACGAAATTTCGCGCCTTGTTCGTCACCTTGCGCGTCTGCAGCCGGGTAAGCAGGTCGGGCAGCAATCCCCAATAGCGCGTGCCGGTCAGGCGTACCGCTATCGCCGCAAGCAGATAATAGGTCGCCGTGACGATGAAGGCCCGGCGGTTGGCGCGTTGCGGGATGGCCCGGGGTGGAATGGCGCGCGGCGGAATAACTTGTCGTGAAGGGTTGCGAGCCGGGGCTTGTGTCACGATCTGCCCCTCGTCTTCGCCGGATCGATCAACCGAGGGCTTTGCCGAGATCGGCCAGCCGCGCGAAGGGCGATTCACCCGGCGCCAGCACAATCTCACCGGCGCGCTCCAACCCTCGGCGGCCGAAGCGCTGGCGCAGGCCGTCGACCAGCCAGCCCTGAGCCTGACGCCGGCGGTGGATTGCCAGCCTTTCCTCCCGGGCAAGCCATTGCCAGCGCCGGTCGATTTCGGCCTGTAGCTCGTCGATGCCCTCGCCGCGGGCTGCCGACAGCGTCAGCACCTCTACCGGCGTGCCGTCGCCATCGGCCAGTTCCAGAGCGCCCTCGACATCGGCGCGGGCGCGCGCCGCGGCCTCACCCATATCCGATTTGGTCACGACCACCAGATGCGGGATTTCGATAATGCCGGCCTTCATGAATTGCAGGCTGTCGCCGGCCCCCGGCTGAACGCAGAAGACGACCGTATCGGCACAATCGGCGACATCCGTTTCCGACTGGCCCACGCCGACGGTTTCCAGCAGCACGATGTCATAGAGCGCGCGCAACAGGACCATGGCGGCGATGGTGAGTTCGGCCAACCCGCCGAGGCGGTCGCGAGCCGCCATGGAGCGCACGAAGATTCCATCGTCTTCGGGATCATGGGCAAGCCGCGTGCGATCGCCGAGCAACGCGCCACCCGAACGGCGCGAGGAGGGATCGACGGCGATCACCGCCACGCGCCGGCGCTGCTTTCGATAGAGACGGATCAATACGCCGGCGAGGGTTGATTTGCCGACACCGGGCGGGCCGGTCAACCCGACCACATGGGCCGAGGGTGCGGCAAACGCCGCATCCAGCAAGGCCAGGCTGGCGAGCGCTTCGGGATGGCGTTCGAGATCGGCCAGTGCTGCCGCAATGGCCGGCTTGCCGCCCGATTTCAGACGTTGCAGTACTTGTTTCCCGGACTCAGTCGGTGGCATGAGCGGCGGCAGCGGTCTCGGACAGCGCTGCCTGGGCCGCGGCCAACCGCGCGATCGGCACGCGGAAGGGCGAGCAGGAGACATAGTCGAGGCCGAGGCGAGCGCAGAAGCGCACAGAGGCGGGGTCGCCGCCATGCTCGCCGCAGATGCCGAGCTTGAGATCGGGCCGCTGGCGCCGGCCGCGCTCTACCGCGATCTTCACCAACTCACCCACGCCATCGGGATCCAGCGTGATGAAGGGATCGATGGGCAAGATGCCGCGCCGCTCATACTCCTGCAGAAAGCGCGCCGCATCGTCGCGGCTGAGCCCATAGGTGGTCTGGGTCAGATCGTTCGTGCCGAAGCTGAAGAAGGCGGCATCGGCCGCGATCTTGTCCGCCATCAGACAGGCCCGCGGCAGCTCGATCATGGTACCGACGAGATAGGGCGTGCTCATCTTGCGCGCTGCCGCCACCTCGCCGGCCACGCGATCCACCATCTCCTTCAGGATCGAGAGCTCGCGGGGAATGGCGACCAGCGGAATCATAATCTCGGTCTCGACCGTCTCGCCGGTTTCCTGCTTCACCAGGGTCGCCGCCTCGAAGATGGCGCGGACCTGCATCTCGTAGACTTCGGGATAGGTGATACCGAGGCGGCAGCCGCGATGGCCCAGCATCGGATTCGATTCCTTCAGCATCGCCGCACGCTGGGCGACATGGTCGGTCGAAACGCCGGCGGCCTTGGCCACCTCTTCCATTTCGGCACGGCTGTTGGGCAGGAATTCGTGCAGCGGCGGATCGAGCAGGCGGATGGTGACCGGCAGGCCGCGCATGATGCGGAACAGCTCGACGAAATCGTCGCGTTGCATCGGCATGATCTTGGCGAGTGCTGCGCGCCGGCCTTCGATCGTCTCGGCCACGATCATCTCGCGCATGGCAACGATGCGCCCGCCATCGAAGAACATGTGCTCGGTGCGGCAGAGCCCGATGCCTTCGGCGCCGAATTTGCGCGCCATGCGGGCATCGAGCGGGGTTTCGGCATTGGTGCGCACCTTTAACTTGCGCACCTGGTCGGCCCAGACCATCAGCTCCGAGAAATCGCCGGAGAGTTCCGGCTGGATGGTGGGGACTTCGCCCAGCATCACCTCGCCGGTGCCGCCATCGATGGTCAGAAGATCGCCATCCTTCACCACCACGTCGCGGACCTTCATCACCTTCTGATGCTCGTCGATGCGCAGATCCCCCGCGCCGGAGACGCAAGGGCGGCCCATGCCACGGGCGACTACCGCAGCGTGGCTGGTCATGCCACCACGGGTGGTCAGCACGCCAACGGCGGCATGCATGCCGTGAATATCCTCGGGGCTGGTCTCGGTCCGCACCAGGATCACCTTTTCGCCCTTGGCGCCACGATCTTCC
>DASXQK010000432.1:0-3076 GCA_036493015.1 Dongiaceae bacterium
AGGTGGCGCTCCGAGGTCGAGATGATGATCGTGCCCGGCGGCTCGCTGGTGCGGTAGAGCACCATCTGCTTCTGCCATTCCGGATCGAGCTGGTAGCCGTCGTCGGCCATGAGCCCGGGCTGGTCGCCAGGGTCGTTCGACTGCGCGTAACCGTTCGAGGTCGAGAGCAGAAGACCGATCGCAGCCATCGACATCCAGGCCAGGTGGCGAAGCTTCGTCATTTTCGAAATTCTCCTAATGGGGAGGCCGCGGGGCAGTTTGTATCACTGTTTGGCAAATCACCGGAACCGCCAAATTGGAGCGGTGAGTTGATGGCAAGTTCATGGCGGTTCGGACAATAATCCCTATGATTTCCGTCACTTAGAGGTCACGTGAAAGCAACTTGGCGCCCTGTCATTTCGGCGCCAGCCAAAAGTGCAGGCCGAACGAGAGCAAAGCGACACTGCCGGCGCCGGCCAACCACAGGCCGGCGAACCAGAGCAGCCGCTGCGCGAGCGGCCGGGGCGTCGGGGCGTGAGGCATCAGTGGTAGCCGCCGCGGACCTTGCCGCGGAACACCCAATAGGCCCAGCCGGTATAGCCGAGGATGAGCGGGATCAGGATGGCGACGCCGACCAGCATGAAGAGCTGGCTGTTCTCGGGCGAGGCCGCCTGCCAGATCGTGATGCTCTGCGGCACAATATAGGGGTACATGCTGATCCCGAGCCCGGCATAGGACAGCGCGAACAGGGAAAGCGTGAGATAGAAGGGTTGCGAGTCCTGCTTGTTGGCGAGCGCGCGGAGCAGCAGCACGGTAATGATCGCGACCGCGATCGGCACCGGTGCGGTTAGGATCACATTCGGCCAGGTGAACCAGCGCCGCGCATACTGAATATGCAGGAACGGCGTTGCGATGCTGACGATCGCGATCGCCGCCAGCATCGCAAACAACAGATACCAGCAGAGATGATAGGCCTTGTCGCGTAGTGCGCCCTCGGTCTTCAGCACCAGCCAGCCAGCGCCGAGCAGCGCGTAGCCGATCGCGAGCGAAACGCCGGTGAGAATGGAGAACGGTGTCAGCCAGTCCCACCAGCCGCCGGCATAGTGGCGTCCCTCGACATGCACGCCCTGCAGGATGGCGCCGAGCGCGATCCCCTGGGCGAGCGCCGCAAGCCACGAGCCGCCGGCAAAGGCGAGGTCCCAGCGGTTGCGTTCGCGTTGCGTACGCCAGCGGAATTCGAAGGCGACGCCGCGGAAGATCAGCCCGATCAGCATGGCGATGATCGGCGCATAGAGGGCCGGCATCAGCACGGCATAAGCCAGCGGAAACGCCGCCATCATGCCGCCGCCGCCGAGCACGAGCCAGGTTTCGTTGCCGTCCCAGACCGGCGCGACGCTGTTCATGATGACGTCGCGGTCGGCCTTCGCCGGAAACAGCGGGAAGAGGATGCCGAGGCCGAGATCAAAGCCGTCCATCACCACATAGACGAACACGGCAAAGGCGATGATGAACGCCCAGAGGGTTGCGAGGTCGATCGCCGCACTCATGGTGCAATCCCTTCTGGGGCAATCCCTTCGACGGCGGGCGTGATGCCGGCCGCGCGCGCAGGGATGTGGCTCGGCGGGCCGGCTTCGCCGGGATGCGGCGGCTGCGCCATCAGCCGCAGGAGATAGATCACGCCGGCGGCGAACACGGCGAAATAGACGATGACAAAGGCAATCAGCGAGAAGCCCACGGCAGGCGCGGCGAGGGGCGAAGCGGATTCGGCGGTGCGCAGCAGACCATACACCGTGAACGGCTGCCGCCCGGTCTCGGTAGTGATCCAGCCCGCGAGCACGGCGATGAAGCCGGCAGGCCCCATGGCCATCGCAAACAGATGCAGCAGCCGTGACTGGAACAGAGTGCCGCGCCACCGGCACCACAGGCTGAACAGCCCGAGGCCGAACATCAGGAGACCCATGCCGACCATGATCCGGAACGACCAGAAGGTGACCGGCACCGGCGGCCAGTTTTCGCGCGGCACGGTGTCGAGGCCGGCCATCGGCGCATCCGGCGAGTGTTTCAGGATCAGCGAGCCCATGCGCGGAATTTCCAGCGCGTATTTCACCTTGCCTTCCCTTTGGTCGGGCAGGCCGAACAGGATCAGCGGCGCGCCATCGGGATGGCTCTGGTAATGGCCTTCCATGCCCATGATCTTCACGGGCTGGTACTCCAGCGTGTTCAGCCCATGCTGGTCGCCGGCGAGGATCTGGATCGGCGCCACCAGGGTCGCCATCCACATCGCCATCGAGAACATCACGCGGGGGCCGGCGAGGTGCTGGTCGCGCAACAGATGGAAGGCGCCGACAGCGCCCACCACCAGCGCGGTGGTGAGATAGGCCGCGAGCACCATATGCACGAGGCGATAGGGAAAGGACGGGTTGAAGATCACCTTCAGCCAGTCGGCGGCGACGAACTGGCCGTCGGCATTCACGGCATAGCCGGCCGGCGTCTGCATCCAGGAATTGGCGGAGAGAATCCAGAACGCCGAGATCAGCGTGCCGACCGCAACCATTGCCGTTGCAAAGAAATGCAGCTTGGGGCCGACACGCTCGAGCCCGAACAGCATCACGCCGAGGAAGCCGGCCTCGAGGAAGAACGCGGTCAGGACCTCATAGGCCATCAGGGGGCCGATCACCGGCCCGGTCTTGTCGGCAAAGACCGACCAGTTGGTGCCGAACTGGTAGGACATCACGATGCCTGACACTACGCCCATGCCGAAGGCCACGGAGAATATCTTGAGCCAGTAATTGAAGAGATTGAGGAACACCTCGCGCCCGGTCAGGAGCCAGCGCGCCTCGAGAACGGCGAGATAGCTGGCGAGCCCGATGGAAAAGGCGGGAAAAACGATGTGGAACGACATCGTGAAGGCAAACTGCGCCCGGGCCAAATCCACCGCATTGAGGCCCCAAGAATTCGCCCAGGACATCCCGTCACCCTACGCCGATCATCCGGGATCGGGTTTAGCACGTGCGGCGTGACGGCGGTAATCACGGATACGCCCAAAATAGAGCCGACCCGGAAAGGGGGCATCCTTTCCGGGTCGTGGAGGTACTTG
>DASXQK010000433.1:0-6716 GCA_036493015.1 Dongiaceae bacterium
TTGGAAGCTTGCCCTCCATGATGCGGCGCGCCTCGGGAAAAAAGCGCATATAGAAGTAACTGTCGATGGCATCGCGCGTTGAATTGGGAATGAAGAGATAGCCGCTCGGCGGCTGGACGCGATGCAGTTCGGCAGCCGCAAGCCGCTTGTCGGACAGATGGTGCCAGGCCATGGATATGAAGACCAGATCGGCCCATTCACCGGCGAAAGGCAGAGCCTCGATCGCCCCTCGCACATAATGGACGTTCGGGCTTTTCTCGGCTTCCCTCAGCATCTTTTGCGAAGGGTCGAGCCCGATCGTCGGCGCGCCATAGGTGCCGGCAAGGGGAACGGCGAACCGGCCGGTGCCGCAGCCGGCATCCAGCACGCATTTTACGGCGCAGGCGGGAACACGGCTGATAAGCGTATCCATCCACAGGCCAAGAATTCTTTCATCAAGGCTGCGCGCGCGACGATAGCGCCCGGATACGTCGCTACGATCGTAGTCGAAGCGTGGTTCGTTCAATGGGCGATGGCCGCCTGGAAGGTCACGTCGAAGCCATAGGTATTGCCGAAGAACTCATCGTTCGGCCCGCTCTTGTAGCTGCCTTCGACGGTCTTGCCGTCGAAGGTCTTCTTCGTGAACACGTCATCGCTGGAAAGGCCGCTGGGCATCGGGCCGTTGAACCCGTCATGACGCCAGGCGGTCGAGACAGGCGCGCCGGATGCATCGATGGTGATTTCGAAGGCATGCAGCTTTCCCTGCTTGGCCATGTCGATTCGCGCGAACTCGTCGGAGAGTGCCTTTGCGTCCAGGGCCACGTCGCTCAGGATCACCTGGATGTCGGGGGTATTCGGGTCGGCGAAGCCCGGGACTGACTGCGCATAGGCAAAGGCGACGTTGGTTACCTTGCCGTTCACCGTCAGCGTGCCCGTGGCCTTGCCCGCCTCAGGCGTCGAACCGGCTTTGGCGTCGGCTGATATCAGTGAGGCCGCAACCAGCCCAAGGGCAGCGGCCGCGAGGGCGGCACGGCGTGTCAATGTAATCATGGACGAGGCTCCTGGATGAGGGAAATCAGGTGGCATCCCTACCAGATGCCGGGCCGAGATTGTTGCCGGCCGGCGGTATTTGCAAGGGCGAGCGGGGGGCGCTTCTCAAATATCCCGTTGCAGCCCGCGCCGGACTTACCACATCGCTAAGCGGTACATCCGGCCTTAAGGTGTTTCCATGACCCTCGCCCTCAATCTCCTCTGGCTGATCTGCGGCGGATTTCTGATGGGCTGTGCCTGGCTCATCGCCGCCGTGGTGATGTTCGTCTCGATCATCGGCATTCCCTGGGGCCGCGCCGCCTTCAACATCGCGGTCTATACCTTCTTTCCCTTCGGCAACGAGGCGATCAGCCGCTATGAGCTGACAGGCCGCGAGGATATCGGCACCGGCCCGTTGGGGTTGATCGGCAATGTGATCTGGTTTGTGCTGGCCGGTATCTGGCTGGCAATCGCCCATCTCGCGGTCGGGATCGCTTGTTTCATCACCATCATCGGCATTCCCTTCGGCTGGGCGCATTTCAAGCTGGTGGAGATCTCGCTCGCCCCCATCGGCAAGGTCATCGTCAGCAGGGACGTGGCCGAAGAAGCGCGCCGGCGCAATGCCACCGGCGTGGTAAATAATCTGCGGCGCTAGCCAGGACGAAACGAAAGTTGGAGGGGGTTCATGCAGCTGCGGATCGACGGCCGGCGCGTGATCGTGACGGCAGGTGCCGGCGGCATCGGGCGTGAGATCGTTCGCACCCTTCGCGAGGCCGGTGCACGAATTCACGCCTGTGACATCGATTCCGCGGCACTGGCGAAACTGAGAGCGGATTTTCCCGGCGTAACGACGAGCCTCTGCGATGTCGGCGATCCCGCCGCCGTCGATGCCATGTTCGCGGAGTCGCAAGGTGCACTCGGCGGCCTGGACGCGCTCGTCAACAATGCCGGCATTGCCGGGCCGACCGGGCCGATCGAATCCCTCGACATCGGCGCGTGGCAGAAGACGCTGGCCATCAATCTCTCCGGCCAGTTCTATTGCGCCCGGCTTGCCGCAGCTCTGCTCAAGGCCGCAGGCGGCGGGGCGATCGTCCACATGTCTTCGGCCGCCGGACGGTTCGGCTACCCGTTGCGCGCCCCCTATGCCGCATCCAAATGGGGCGTTGTCGGCCTCAGCCATACCTTGGCCGCCGAATTGGGGCCGTTCGGCGTCCGCTCGAATGCCATCCTTCCCGGGCCGGTCGCCGGGCCGCGGATCGAGGCCGTCATTCGCGCCAAGGCGGAAGCCCGTGGCGTCGAATTCCAGGCGATGCAGGACCTTTATCTCGAATTGACCGCGCTTCACTCCTTCGTCGGCGCAGAGGATGTCGCGAGCATGGTGCTCTACCTGATCTCTGACGCAGGCCGGCTGATCTCGGGCCAGGCGCTGGGCATCGACGCCGGCACGTTAGCCATCCGCTAAACGACCGGTTGTTCTAAGGCCGCGCGCAACTCCACACCAGCACCTCGCAATTCTCGCTGTTGGTCTGGGTGCAGGATGTCATGGCGTTCTTTTCCGCCCGCTCGCGGCTGCCGCCCTCGCCGATGCCATAGCGCTCGGTGTTGCCCGCGGCCAGCGCCGCGCAGGCATCGGTGAAGCCGTAGACCACTTCGCAGCCCGAACCATGCTTCTGGCAATTCTTCAGTGCGACGACCGAAGCTGCGTCGCCATCCGGCTGATTGAACGAATAACCATAGGCCTGGCTGTTGCGGTCATAGGCGATGGCGCCAAAGGCATGCCGCGGCTTGTTGCATTGAAGCTGATAGCACTGGTTCAGCTTCTCGCTGCACTCACCTGATGCATGCATCGTGCTGTCGCAATACGTGGCCGCCTGGCAATCGTCGACGCAGTCGGCTTTGGCCGGTGCTGCGGGCATGGTTAGCACCGCGAGAGCGGCGAAGCCGTTCATGGCGAGATAACGAAATGGCATCGCATATTCCCCCGTGATGCAAATACCAGTGGGGAGTTTAGCGGGAGTCTGTTGCGGCAGCCAGAGTGCACCCGCGCTCAGGTCATCCGCTCTGGCGAGCGAGGTGTTCACAGAATTGCGTCCATCTGCTCCACGTGGCGACATCGTGTGTGCAAGGGCTGCAACGATAAGGGCGGCCGATTTGCGCCCCTTGCTGAAATGCGGCTAAGCTTTCAGGGCGATCGAATGAAATTAACAATAAATCATCGATCCGAGGGGCTTGCCGTCCGACATGAACGCGAAATCCCGCGTCCTGCCCTATTTGTTGGCGCTGCCCGGCATCGTCTGGCTGCTGGTCTTCTTCGTGCTGCCGCTGCTGGCGCAGGTCGTCACCTCGCTCTCGCAAGGCTCGCTGGTCACCCATTGGCGCTTCACCTGGCATTGGCAGAATTATGCCAACGCGTTCGCCACATACGGCCATCTCTTCGCCCGCTCCTTCGGCTATGCCGGCCTCGCTACCCTGTTCACGGTGCTGATCGGCTATCCGCTCGCCTATTTCATCGTCTTCAGGGGCGGCAAGTGGAAGCTGCTGCTGCTGTTCCCGGTGGTCGTGCCGTTCCTCATCACCTATCTGGTGCGCACGGTCTCGTGGCTGGCTCTGCTCAGCGATGGCGGGCTGGTCGTTTCGTTCCTGAAATTTCTGCATGTCATGTCCGAGGACGGATTCCTGATCGGCACCCCGGCGGCGGTGGTCTTTGCGCTCGCCTATAACTTCCTGCCCTTCAGCGTGCTGCCCATCTATGCCAGCCTCGACAAGATCGATCCGACCTTGCTGCGCGCAGCCGCCGATCTTTATGCCTCGCCCTTCGTCGTCTTCCGCAAGGTGGTGTTCCCGCTGTCGCTGCCCGGCGTTTTTGCCGGCAGCCTGCTGACCTTCATTCCCGCCGCCGGCGATTACGTGAACGCCCAGATGCTGGGCGCACCGGAACAGCAGATGATCGGCAACGCCATCCAGGCACAGTACATGGTGACCTTGAACTATCCGCTGGCGGCGGCGGCCTCGATCCTGCTGATGCTGAGCCTGCTGATCTGCGTGGCGCTCTATTCGCGGCTGTTCGGCACCAAGGATCTGACGGGCTAGCCCGCATTTCTCACAGGAATCGCAATGGCACCGAGGCGAATTTGGCAGAAGGCTAGGAAGGCGGCGAAGCACGATGGAGTTCCATCGCGCGAGCCGGCTGACGCGGCATGCTGGCAAATTCGCCCGGCCCTTCGGGTTGGGTTGCGCGGGTCGGCCGCTTCGTCGGCAAGCCTCGCCGATGGGGCGCCATCGCCTTCGGCTTGCCTTCTGGCGGATCGCCACCGCGCAACTGCCAATGCCATGGCGATCCCTGTGAGAAATGCGGGCTAACCATGGCCGAAACCCTCGCCAGCCTCAGCCAGTTCACCACCGTGCCGCTGAAGCCGCGCTCGGGTTCGCGCGTGCTGCAGGCGATCGGCCGTCATGGGCTGACGGCACTCGCCCTCTTCTGCGTCGTCTATCTGCTGGCGCCCATCGTCATGATGGTTGCCCTCTCCTTCAACAAGGTCGAGGGCCGCTTCGACTATGTCTGGAACAGTTTCTCCGTCGATGCCTGGCTGGACCCGTTTGCGATTCCCGGCCTCGCCGGATCGCTGCAGATCAGCATCGTCATGGCCCTGGTGGTGGCGAGTGTGGCCACCGCCATCGGTACATCCATGGCCTATGCCCAGGTGCGCTATCAGTTCATCGGCCAGCGCCTGCTGGACATCATCCTGCTGCTGACCATCGCCACGCCGGAGGTGATTGCCGGATCGGCTTTGCTGAAGGTCTATCTGGATATGAGATTGCCGCTGGGGCCGGTCACCATCCTGCTCTCCCATGTCATGTTCGACATCGCCTTCGTCGCCATCGTGGTGAAATCGCGGCTGCGCGGTTTCGACATTGTGCTGGAACATGCGGCGATGGATTTAGGCGCACGCGGACCGCGGGTCTTCCGGCTGATCACCTTGCCGCTGATTTTGCCGGCGGTGATCACCGCCTGGCTGCTCGCCTTCATGCTGTCGCTGGACGATTTCATCATCAGCAACTTCGTCTCCGGCGCCACGGTGACCTTCCCGCTGTTCGTCTGGGGCACGGCGCGCGTGGCCATGCCGCCGCAGATCTATGTCATCGGTACGGCGGTGTTCTTCATCCTGAGCATGCTGATGCTGGCCAGTTTCCTGCTCGACCGCCGCCGTAACCAGACGAAAACGGTGGGTTAGGGCATGGCGGGTAATCGAGGGACCGATCATGAATGTTGAGACACCGGCCAAAACAAGCGACTCCGTCATCCGGCTGGAAAAGGTGCACAAGGCCTACGGCCCGGTCACCATCATCCATTCCCTCGATCTCGATATCCGCCGCGGCGAGTTCCTGACCCTGCTGGGGCCGTCCGGCTGCGGCAAGACGACCACCCTCAAGATGATCGCCGGATTCGAGCAGCCCACATCGGGGCGCATCCTGCTGGACGGCGTCGACGTCTCGCGCACGCCGCCCTATGAGCGCCACCTCAACACCGTGTTCCAGCAATACGCCCTGTTCCCGCATATGAGCGTGCAGGACAACGTCGCCTTCGGCCCGCGTACCGCACGGCTGGAAGAGGCCCAGATCAAGCAGCGGGTCGAGGCGGCGCTTGCCATGGTCAATATGAGCAAGTTCGCCGGCAAGAAGCCTTCGGAGCTTTCCGGCGGCCAGCAGCAGCGCGTGGCCCTGGCCCGCGCTTTGGTCAACATGCCGAGCGCGCTATTGCTCGACGAGCCGCTGAGTGCCCTGGACGTGAAATTGCGGCGCGCCATGCAGCTCGAGCTCAAGCGCATCCAGATGGATGTGCACACCACCTTCATTTTCGTTACCCACGACCAGGACGAGGCGCTGACCATGTCCTCGCGGATCGCGGTGATGAATGCCGGGCGGATCGAGCAGCTCGATACGCCGGAAGAAATCTACAAGCACCCGGCAACGCCCTTCGTCGCCGGCTTCATCGGCCATGCCAATCTGCTGCCCGCCAGCGTGACGGCGAAACAGGGCGGCGAGGTCGAGCTGGCGCTGGATGGCGGCGGCAAGGGCCGCTCCCATGCCTCGGCTGCAACCAAAGTCGGCGACCGCGTCCTGCTGATGCTGCGCCCGGAGATGATGCAGCTGAGCCTCGCCGATCAGGCGCCGGCCCAGGGCTTCTCGGCGAGGCTTGTGTCCATCGATTTCCAGGGCTCGCTGTTCCGCTATGAGCTGGAGCGCGAAGATGGCCAGCATCTGGTGGTGACATTGCTGCCCCAGCACAAGCTGGCGGGCGCGGCCGAGGGCCAAACGGTAGCCGTGGATTGGGATATGGATCTTGCCTGGGTGGTGCCGGCCGAAGGCCCGGCGAATTAGAAAACAAGAAGAGGAGCGAGCGATGCGCAAGCCAACAATCTACCGGGGCGGAATGAGCCGCCGCAGCATGCTGAAATCGGCCGTGATGGCGGGTGCTGCCTTTGCCGGCGCCACCGGCATCGATCTTGCCGCGGTGATGAAGGTTCATGCCGCGGACATCACCGGGCCGCTCGAAATCTCGCAATGGCCCTATTACATCGACAAGGACACGGTGCCGAATTTTGCCAAGAAATTCGCCATCAAGGTCGATTACATCGAGGACATCAACGACAACGACAGCCTGTTCGGCAAGATCGCCGGCCCCCTGCAGTCGGGACAGAATCCCGGCC
>DASXQK010000434.1:0-4683 GCA_036493015.1 Dongiaceae bacterium
CAGCGCGGCCGAGCGCGACACCGCCAAGACGATCAAGGAAGCGGCAGCGTTCGCTGCCGGGACAGGCGAGGTACTCTTCGAGTATGAACCGCCGAAGATATCACCGGAGATAGAGGCCCGGACCGAACGGATGGTCGCGGCAATCGAGGCCACGCCCAACGGCCACGGTCTTGCCCGGCGCATCGCCGATCTGGTGCTCAACGGGCAGGAAGTCGATCTCTGGCATGTCCGACCGCTGGCGCTGGCCCGCCAGTGGAAGAGCGAGCCGTTGCCGGTGATCGAGGCCTGCCTGCAGTCGGTCAAGACAGGTTTGCTGGAGCTGCGCTGGGACGTGCTCTGCCCACGCTGCCGGGTGGCCAAGGCCTGGGTCGGAACCCTGGACCGCCTGCCGGAGATGGCCCATTGCCCGAGCTGCAACATCGACTACGATTCCGATTTCTCGAAGAACGTCGAGGCGGGTTTTCGTCCGGCCGCAGGCCTGCGCAAGCTGGAGAGCGGCGAATATTGCCTGTTCGGCCCGATGTCGACGCCGCATATCAAGGCGCAGATCCAGGTCGAAGCGGGGGCGACGCGAACCATCGCCGCAAGCCTGCCGGCTGGACCTTATCGCCTGCGCACCCTGGAAGCAGGGCCGGAATGCGATATCGAGTATGCGGGTAGCGATTTTCCCGAGGTCATCGTCGGCGATGAGAGCGTAACGGCGGGTCCGGCAGCCGAAGCAGGCCAGATCAGCCTCACCAACCGCTCGCCCCATGATCGCGTTTTGATCATCGAGGATCGCAGCTGGGTGCGCGATTGCCTGACCGCGGACCGCGTTACCGCGCTGCAGGCATTTCGCGATCTCTTCAGCGGCGATGTGCTGCGGCCGGGCGATGAGGTCAGCATCGGCCAGGTGACGCTGATGTTCACCGACCTCAAAGGCTCGACCGCGCTCTATGAGCGGATCGGCGATGCTGCGGCCTATCATCTGGTGCGCGATCACTTCGCCTTCCTGGCGGAGCAGGTGCGCATGCATAACGGCGCCATCATCAAGACCATCGGCGATGCGGTCATGGCCGCCTTTGCCGATCCGCTGGATGCGGTCAAGGCGGCACTCGCCATCCAGGGGCGCGTCGCCCATTTCAACGCCGATCACGCCGGCGAGATGGATATCGCCATCAAGCTCGGCCTGCATAAGGGCCCGTGCATCGCGGTGACCTTGAACGAGCGCCTGGATTATTTCGGCGGCACGGTGAACATGGCAGCGCGCCTGCAGGGGCGCAGCGAAGGCGGCGACATCGTCCTCTCCGATGCGCTGATGGTGGAGCCGGAGGTGAAGGCGCTGCTGGCCGGCAAGGCGCTCAGCGAGGAGCGCGCGGAGATCAAAGGCTATGACCGGCCGGTGCCGTATTACCGGTTACCGGCCATTGCTTGATCATGGATGGCCGGGTCAAGCCCGGCCATGACGATGAAGAATAGTCGCCGCTCGTGCCTCACACTCAAACGTCATGCTCGGGCTTGACCCGAGCATCCACGGCTTTCTTTTTTTCGGCAGCTGAACGAACCGAGAAGGCGGCGGCTGGTGCCGCCGCGGCGCTTAGGCGGCCTTGGCTTCGGCCTTTGCCGTCGCCTTGGCGATGCGGCGCTTCAGGCGGATCGCCTCTTCCGCCAGCTTGTTATCCGCCGTGCTGAGCAGATAGGCGTCGAGGCCGCCGTTATGCTCGATGGTGCGGATGGCGTTCACGGTGAGGCGCAGGCGCACGAGGTGGCCGAGCGCATCGGAGAGCATCGTGGTGTCCTGCAAATTGGGCAGGAAACGGCGGCGGGTCTTGTTGTTGGCATGGCTGACATTGTTGCCCGTCAGCACGCCCTTGCCGGTGATGTTGCAGCGCCGAGCCATGGCCCGATCCTCTTCCGATAAAATCAAAACAGGCGGCCATGAGATGCCGCCCGAGCAGGCCGGGGTTTTAGTCGAGGGGCGCGCAAGCGTCAAGCGCCAAACCGGTCCCGGCTAAGCGATTGGCCTGTCGTTCTAATTTCCGGTTTTTTCATCCAGAAATCCAGCCAGGAGAGACCGTGCCGCGGCCCCCGGCGTGGCCGAGCCCGCGGCCACCTTCGCTTCCAGCGCCGGCAGGCGCCGGGCGAGATCGGGATGGCGGGCAATGGCGTCCATCAGGCTGTCGGCGAGTTCGGAACGAAGCCAGGCCCGGGCCTGGCGGGCGCGGCGCTCGGCGATAGCCTTGCCGCCCACCGTCTTAGGGAAGGCCTCGACCTTGTTCCAGACCTCGGAAATGCCGCTGCCGGTGAGCGCCGAGCAGCGCAGCACATCGGGCTGCCAGCCGACCGTGGCCGGGCGCAGAAGGCGCAGCGCGTGCTGGTAATCGGCCGCGGTGCGGCCGGCGGCCTCCATCATCTCGCCATCGGCCTTGTTCACCAGGAGCAGATCCGCCAGTTCGACAATGCCGCGCTTGATGCCCTGGAGTTCGTCGCCGCCGCCGGGCTGCAGCAACAGCAGGAACATGTCGGTCATATCGGCGACCGCCGTTTCCGATTGCCCGACGCCGACCGTCTCCACCAGTACGACGTCATGGCCGGCCGCCTCGCAGAGCAGCAGCGCCTCGCGGCTGCGCCGGGCGACACCACCCAGGGTCTGTCCAGCGGGCGAGGGACGGATGAAGGCGCGTGGATCGGATGCCAGCGCCGCCATGCGTGTCTTGTCGCCCAGGATCGAGCCGCCGCCGATGCGCGAAGAAGGATCGACGGCGAGCACGGCGAGGCGATGGCCCTGCTTCAGCACATGCAGGCCGAAAGTCTCGATGAACGTGGATTTGCCCACGCCCGGCGCGCCGGAAATGCCGAGCCGGATGGATTTGCCCGTGCGCGGCAGTAGCTTCTCCAGCAGCGCATCAGCATTTGGCCGGTCTTCGGCTCTTGTCGATTCCACCAGGGTGATGGCCTGGGCTAGCGCCCGGCGGTCGCCGCCGGCAACCGCCTCAGCCAGGGCTCCGGTTGCCGCCGGCGCCTTCTTGCTCACTTGGCCGCGACCAACTGCTGCTGGCGTGCCGCTTCGTCGGCCGCGGCCTTTTGCTGGCGCGCCCACATGGCGGCATAGACGCCGCTTTTGGCCAGGAGTTCGGCGTGGCGGCCGCGTTCGACGATACTGCCATCTTCCAGCACGATGATCTCATCGGCATCGATCACCGTCGACAGGCGATGGGCGATCATGAGCGTGGTGCGGTCGGCTGAGACCTCGCTGAGGCTTTTCTGGATTTCCTTTTCGGTGCGGCTGTCGAGTGCCGATGTCGCCTCGTCGAACAGCATGATCGCAGGCTGTTTCAGCAGCGCACGCGCAATCGCCACTCGCTGTTTTTCGCCGCCCGAGAGCTTCAGGCCACGTTCGCCGACCTTGGTCTCGTAGCCGTCGGGCAGCCGCTCCACCAGGTCGTGCAGGCGGGCAAGCCTTGCCGCCTCGATCACCTCGTTCTCGCCGGCGCTCGGCCGGCCATAGGCGATGTTGTATTCCAGGGTTTCGTTGAACAGCACGGTATCCTGCGGCACCACGCCGATGGCGGCGCGCAGGCTGGTCTGCTGAACGTCGGCGATGTCCTGGCCGTCGATCAGGATCGCGCCGTCGCTGACGTCATAGAAGCGGAACAGCAGGCGCGAGATGGTGGATTTGCCGGCGCCGCTGGAGCCAACGATGGCGAGCGTGCGACCCGGCTCCACGATAAAGCTCACATCCTTCAGGATCGGCCGGCGCGGGTCATAGCCGAAGGCGACATGACGGAACTCGACGCGGCCGCCCGCGACTTTCAGCGCCGGCGCGCCCGGCTTGTCCGCCACCTCGACATCGACGCCGAGCAGCGCGAACATCGCCTCCATATCGATGAGCGCCTGGCGGATTTCGCGATAGACCGTGCCGAGGAAATTGAGCGGCAGATAGAGCTGGATCAGATAAGCGTTCACCAGCACGAAATCGCCGACGGTGGCGCGGCCCTGGACCACCTCCATCGCCGCCATGCCCATCAGCAGGGTGACGCCGGTGGCGATGATCAGGTTCTGGCCGATATTGAGGAAGGCGAGGCTGACGCGGGTGCGCACCGCCTCGCGTTCATAAACCTGGAGCGCCACGTCATAGCGCTTCGCCTCATGCTCCTCGTTGCCGAAATACTTGACGGTCTCGTAATTCAGCAGGCTGTCGATGGCCTTGGTGTTGGCCTCCTGGTCCGCCTCGTTCATCCGGCGGCGATGCTTGATGCGCCATTCCGTCAGCGCGAAGGTGAACCAGACATAGCCGCCGATCGTGGCGAAGGTGACGGCGGCGTAGCGCCAGTCATACAGGTACCAGAGGATGCCGCAGACCAGCCCGATCTCCAGGATCGTCGGCAGGATGTTGAACAGCACGAAGAACAGCAGGAATTCGATGCCCTTGGCGCCGCGCTCGATCACCCGCGAGAGGCCGCCCGTCTGGCGGTCGAGGTGGAAGCGCATGCTGAGGCTGTGGAGATGACGGAACGTATCGAGCGCCACCCTGCGGATGGCGCGTTGGGCGACGCGAGCGAAGACCGCATCGCGCAGCTCGCTGAAGGATTGGGTCAGCACCCGCGCCAGGCCATAGGCGAGCAACAGGCCCAGCGGCAGGGCCAGCACCAGTTCCGGCTTGTGGGTGAGGCCATCCACCAGCCGCTTGAACAGCATCGGCAC
>DASXQK010000435.1:0-8955 GCA_036493015.1 Dongiaceae bacterium
TCGCCGCCGCCCAGTGCTGCCGCCACCAGCCCCAGACGCTTTGCTGTCTCCAGCGCCAGGATGACATTGGGACTGCGTCCCGATGTGGAGATACCCAGCGCGATATCGCCGGGCCGGCCCAGCGCCTCGACCTGGCGGGCAAAGATGCGCTCGAAGCCCAGATCGTTACCGCCCGCCGTCAAAGCGGAGCTGTCGGTGGTCAGCGCCAGCGCGGCGATCGGGGCGCGATCCTGGCGATAGCGGACGACCAGTTCGGTTGCCAGATGCTGGGCATCGCCGGCGCTGCCGCCATTGCCGAAGAACATGATCTTGCCGCCGCCGCGAATGCAGGCGACCCAGGCATCCAGCATGCGCCGGAAGGCAGGGCCCAGCGCCGCTCTGCTGGCCGCCGCTACGGCGAGATGTTCGTCGAATTCGCGCTCGAACAGGTCCATGGCCGCACTCTTACCCTATAAATCGGGTTACGCGAAGGCGGCCTCAAAGAAATCGGCCAGGCGGCGAAAGAGCACCCGGTTATTGGCGCGTTTACGGATGCCATGCCCCTCATCCTCAAAGGTCAGCAGCTCATAGGAGATCTTGGCCGCATCCAGAGCGTGCCGCACCGCGGCCAGATTCTCCGGCGTCACATTAGGGTCGCGCATGCCCTGGACGATCAGCAGGCGGCCCTTGATGGCGGCGACATGGTGGATGGGCGAGCGATCGCGGTAACGTTGCGGCACTTGGTTTGGCGAGCCACCCATCATCTGTTCGCTGTAGAGCCGCAGATCGGGCCGCGTGGTTTCGTAATCCACCACAAGATCGGTCATCCCGCAGATGGGTGCGGCCGCTGCAACCAGTTCAAGCGGGAAATGGGTGATCGCCCACCAGCTCGAATAGCCGCCATAGGAGACACCGGTGACGCCGATCTTGCCTTTGCTGGCGAACCCTTTGTCGATCAATGCCGCGATGCCACTGCGGATATCCTCCTGCTCCGCCCCGCCCCAGCCCTGCTTGCGGATCGCATCCTGGAAGGAAAGACCGAAGCCGGTACTGCCGCGGTAATTGGGCAGGAAGACATTGAATCCCCGGCGCAACAGATATTGGGTCTGGGCATCGAAGCGGTTTTCCACATGCCAGGTAGGCCCGCCGTGGATATCGACGATCGTTCCCTTCGCCGGTGATTTGGCCCGATAAAGCCAGCCCTGAATGGTAAGCCCGCCGCTGGAGGACCAGCGGATTTCTTCGGGCGCGATCAGCTCCTCCGACAGCGAGCCGATAACCTTGGGCAGGCCGGTCATGCTGGTAGCCGCCGTGACCTTGCCGCCGACAAGAGTGACACGCATCAGATCGGCGGGTTGGCGCGCATGATAGAAACGCGCAGCCCAGCTATCGGGCGTTAGCGGCGCCAGCGGCAGCAGCGTAGCGCCCGCGACCTCGGGCCAGGGAGTCTTGCGGCGGGTGGCGACGTCAAAAAGCCAGGCGTATTTCCTTCCCTGACGACTTTCGATGATGATCATGCTGCCGGAATTGCCGGGAACGAAGGCGTCGTCGATCTGCATCTGCGGATCGTCGAAGAACCAATGGATGAGCCCGCTCTCCAGCAGCCAAAGGCCGACACGGCGATGGGCGCCGCTATCGGCAATGACGATCACTTGCTGTCCGCTGGGGGTCCAGCGGGCGGTGATCTCGACATCCTCGCCGAAATTCAGGATCTCGCGGTCGTTCTTGCCATCGACATCCACCAGCCAGTATTGCCGGCCCGCCGGGTGGCGATCCTTGCGGGAGTACAGCACGTGGGTTCCCGGCAGGTTCACCATCGGCCGCGGACGGTTGGCGCGCTTCGGCTTCGCCAGCACCACGCGCTGACCGCTCGCCAGGTCCTGGCGGAAGATCCGGCTGGCCTCGGTTTCCTTGCCTGTTTCAGGATTGAAATTGGCCGCGAAGAACAGCCAGCGGCCCTTGGGATCCAGCTCGCCACCGGAAATGTAGTAGTTGGGTTGCACCTCGGTCAGCGGCACCGGTGCCACATTGACGACGGGCGAACGGAGCAGCCGCACGCGTTCGCTGCCATCGCGGGTCAATGCCAGCAGGAATTCATTTCCGTCCGCGCGCCAGGATTGCAGGACCACATCCTCGCCTTCGCCATGTAGGCGAAGCGGCTCGTCCTCGCTGGCGGTGGCGCGCAGAAACGTCTCGCTTGCCGCGCCCCGCCCGCCCCAGGACCATGCGGCAACAAACCCGGGCGGCGAAATAGAGGCCGCGATCAGGCTCGGGACATCGAGCAGCCGGTCGAGAAACGCATCGTCTGGATGATGTTCGGGCAATTAGCGGATTCCCTGCAGGCCTTCGACCCGATAGGACCGCGGCGGCCAGAAATCTAGTCTGGATGACGGCGCCAAGGCAAACCGCGTCGAGCTTCCGGGGCTAATCCCTGCCGAGATAGGCGGCCAGGGCTCCGCCGGGGCTATCGAACAACGCGGCCGTCGGTCCATCCGCCTGGATACGCCCGGCCTCGATGAAGATCGTGCGGCCGGCGGCGTGGCGGGCATCCTCGGGCTGGTGACTGACGAACAGAATGGTGAAGCCGCGCGCGCGCGCCAAGCGGTTGACCAGGTCCAGCATCTCGCGCCGCTGCGCCGGACCCAGTGCCGCGAAGGGCTCATCCAGCAGCAGCAGCGGCTTGTTGCGCACCAGGCTGCGCGCCAGAGCCGCGCGCTGCCGTTCGCCGCCGGAGAGCTGACCGGGTTTGCGCGCCTCCAGGCCGGAAAGCCCGACTTGGGCCAGCGCTTCGGCGACCGCGGCACGCTGCGGCGTGCTCAGCGCCAATCCCGGATCGAGCCCCAGCCCGACATTGTCCGCCAGCGAGAGATGGGCAAACAGATTATGTTCCTGGAACAGCGAGGTGACGGGCCGGCGCGCCGGAATCACACCCGCCATGTCGCGGCCGTCGATCAGGATGCGGCCGGATTCCGGCCGCTCGAAGCCGGCGATCAGCGACAGCAGCGTGCTCTTGCCGGCACCGCTCGGTCCGATGATCGCGAGGCACTCGCCCGCCGCAACCTGCAGGTCGAACGACATGGTCATCTCTTCGTAGCGGAAGGTGACGCTGCTCATCGTCAGCATGATCGGGTCAGGCGCCGGCGAATCGACTTTGGGAGAGCTAACCATGGGCAGGCCCCCCGACCAGGCGTTCGATCAGCACGAAGCAGCCGAAGGTGAGGGCGACCAGCAGCAGCGCAGTGGCCGCCGCCGCATCGAGATGATAGGCGGCAAGCTGCTGATAGATCAGCAGCGGCAAGGTCGTCGTGTTGGGCGTGCCAAACAACGCGATAGCACCCAGGTCGCCCAGCGACAGCGCTGCCACCAGCGCCATGGCGAGCCCAATCGGCCGGCGCAGCAAGGGCCCATCGATCAGGCGCCAGCGATTCCACCCGGCAATACCCAGGCTGGCGCAGAGCCGGTCATGGCGCTCGGCGGAATCGCGAAAAGCCGGGGCCACGACACGCACGATATAGGGCATGCCCATGAGTCCGTTGATAAGGGCGACCAGGCCGAGGCCCATCTCCAGCGTGCCGCCGAAACGGGTCAGCAGCACGAACAGGCCTGCGCCCAGTGCCAGGGGCGATGCAGCCAACGGCAACGAAGCAATGAACTGGAACGGTCCGGAACGGGAGAGCCGGCCGGAACCGGCAATCATCAACAGCGCGCCAAATGTTGCCAGCAGCATGGCCGATAGCGCGACGGCCACGCCGATCCCGGCGGCCTGCCATGTTGCAGGCGCTGTCAGCACGCCGACGAGCGAGCCCGTTGCGCCGGCAATGATGACCGAGACCACCGGCAGTCCGACATAAAGCGCGGCGAGCGCGATGACGATCGCATCGAGAGCGAGCCCACCCTGCCCCGCCATATCGGGGCGCGCAATGGGCCGGCCGAGTCCCAGCGCAACCGGCGCCGGCAGAACGAAGCGATGCAGCCCCAGCAGCAAGGCGCCGCTGATCGCCAGTTGAAGCAATGCCAGCACGGCGGCGCGGCCGAGATCGAAATCGTAGCGCAGCGCCTGATAGATCGCGGCCTCCAGCGAGGCCCAGCGTGGTCCCCCACCCAGCGTCAGCGTGATGGCAAAACTGGCGAAGCACAGCATGAAGACGAGAGCCGCGACGCTGCCCAAACTGCCCTTCAGCGCCGGCCATTCGATGAGGCGAAAGATCTGGCGGCCGTTCATGCCAAGCTGGCTTGCCAGGCGCCAGCTTTCGCCGGGCACGGCCTCCAGTGCTGCGAGGAAGGCACGCGCGGCAAACGGCATATTGAAGAAGATATGGGCGATGAGGATTCCCGACAGGCCGTAGAGAAATCCGCCGGTCGATAGACCTGCGTTAGCCATGAGCCAATGCAGCCAGCCGCTCTCGCCATAGAGCGCCACCATGGCGAAGACAGTGACGATGGCCGGCATCACCATGGGCAGGCCGAAAAGGCGCAGCAGTAATGTACGGCCGGTAAAACTGCCGCGCCGCGCCAGCGCGCGGGCGACCGGGATCGCCAGCAGCACCGACAGCAGGCAGGAAAGTCCCGCCTGCAGGCTGGTGAACAGCAGCACGTGATGCAGATATGAATCCGCGGCGATGGCGGCGAGATCGGGTGGGGCTGCGGCGATCAATGCCGCCAGCGCACCGCCCAGAATCAAAAGAAGCGCCGCCGCAACTGCGGCTCCTGGAAGACCAGTCATGGCAAAGCGAAGCGGATAGCCGGCGCTACTGGCTCATCGCCGCGAGCCATTCGTCAATCCAGGCCTTGCGATGTGCGGCGATGTCCTCAGGCGCGATCATCAGCGTCTTCTTGGGCAGCGGCGGGAAAGCCGATGGCAGACCGCCGGTCACCGCCGTTACCGGGAACATCCAATTGGTTTCCGGGATCGCGTCCTGGAACTTCTTGCTGACCATGAAGGTGAGGAATTTTCGCGCCAGCTCGGGTTGCCGCGCATGGGCGGTGATGCCTGCGACCTCGACCTGCATGTACTGGCCTTCGGGAAACTCCGCCGCGGCGTACTGCGTCTTCTTTTCCTCGATGATGTGATAAGCGGGCGAGGTTGTGTAGCTCAGCACCAGTGGCGCCTCGCCTTTCAGGAACAGGCCATAGGCTTCGTCCCAGCTTTTCGAGACGGTCAGGATGCGCGGCTTCAGCTTTTGCCACACGGCCGCGGCCTGGTCGCCATAGACCTGCTTGATCCAGAGCAGCAGGCCCAAGCCTGGCGTGCTGCTGCGCGGATCCTCGATCAGGATCTTGTCGCTGCTGGCACCGCCCACAAGATCGGCCAGGCTATGCGGCGGATTCTTGAGTTTCGTGGTGTCATAGACGAAGGCGAAATAGCCGAAGTCATAGGGCACGAAATCGGCATCGTGCCAGGCGATCGGCAGTTGCAGCGCCGAGAGATCCATCTTGTGCGGCGTAAACAGGCCCGTCGCCGCCGCTTCCGCCGTCAGGTTCGTATCGAGGCCCAGCACCACATCGGCCGGGCTCGATGCGCCCTCCAGCCGAAGCCGGCTCAACAATACGACGCCGTCCTCGACCGCCACGAAGTTCAGCTTGCAGGCGCATTCGGCCTCGAACGCCTTCTTGACCGCCGGACCCGGACCCCAATCGGAGACGAAGGAGCTGTAGGTATAGACGGTCAGCACTGGCAAATCGTCCGCGCGCGAAGCGGCGGTCGAACCGATGATGGAAATCAGAATAAGGGCGAGAATTCGCTTCATGCTCATATCCCTCCGCCGGCATTACCCGGATCAGGTTCCTCGGGTTGACGCGGAAGACCGCGCCTCTCAGCCCGCCATGGGCACCCCGTTGAGAGAACTGTCAGTATAGACCCAGCAGGAGACTATTCAAGCGGCCGCGATATGGCGGCTGAGGCCGGGGTCGCCGAGATCGGCGCGCACGCGGTTTTCCAGACGATCGACCATGTCCGCGATTTCGGGCGGACCATTGCCATCGGCCAGCTGCACGGCGCCCCAGGATGCTGCCAGCAGGCGCAGCATGATCTTGTAGAGATGCAGGCGGCTGGCCCAGGCGCCCTCCTCCCGACCGAAATAGGCCGCCAGCATCTGGCGGTCCTGTCCGGCGTCGAACTCGCCTTCGATGGAGAGGCCGGCGAGGTCCCAGAGCGGCTCGCACATGGCCGAATATTCCCAATCCAGCAGGTAGCGCCGGCCTTTTGCGACGATGAAATTATGCGGGGCGGGATCGATATGGCAGGGCCGTGACGGCCCCCAGCCCGGTTCCAGCAACAGTCGCAATTTTTCACCCTCGCGGCGCAGCGCTAGCAAGTCGGGCGCGGGCGCCAAGGCCAGATATTCATCCATCTTGGGATAGAGCCGCATCACACCCTGAAAACTCAGGCCGCTGGTATGGAGCCTGTGCAGCAAGCCGACCGTCCCCTCAAGATCGGCAGGCGACTTCAATCTGGCCGGCGACAACGGTTCGGCACCCTGAACGAAACGCGTGACCATGATTCCGTTGGCAGGATCGGCGAAGATGATCTCGGCGCCCAAACCGATGGCGTATGCGGCGCGAGCATTGGCAGCTTCGGCTGCGCGGTCGATATAGCGCTCCGTGCCGCGTCCGGGCAGGCGCAGGATGAACGCCGCACCGTCGCGCTCGATGCGATATGTGCGATTGGTAAAGCTGGACATCGCCGTGATAGCCCAGCCGCCGCCCTGCGGCAGAGCAGGAATCTGCCTGATGACCGCGGCAACGGTCTGCTCATTCGGTGCCGTCGGAATATTGATCCTTGTCAATGCGTGGAAGCCTTGTCGTCATGCATATAATAAGCCCAAGGAGACTTTCCATGACCCATTATCACGCCGTCGTCTGGCTCGACCATCACGAAGCCAAAATCTTCCACTTCAACACCGGCGAGGCGGACGAGGCGCATGTCCTCCCTTCCAAGCCCCATGTGCATCTCCATCATCACCATGGCGGCAATACGGATGGCCGCGCACTACCGGACCCGAATTTCTATCGGGATATCGCCAAGGCGCTGGCCCCCGCTGGCGAAATTCTGATCTGCGGGCCGGCTCAGGCAAAGACGGAGCTGGCGAAATTCCTGGAGCAGCACGAGCCTGCGATCCACAAGAAGGTGGCTGGCGTGGAAACCGTCGACCACCCGACCGAGCCGCAGATCGTCGCTCATGCCCGGACCTACTTCCGCAGCGCCGACCGCATGAAGCCGCAGACCGCCTGAACTTTATTCGCCACGGCCGACGAACTGCATCGCCTGGCGCATGGTGCGCCGGACATGGCGGCGGCGCAGCGGCGAATTCAGGAACCGGTTCATCCCGGCGACCATGACCTGGGCCGCTTCATCATCCGGGCCTGCGGCACTTTCGGCGCGCGCCGCCATGATCGTCTTCAGCCGATGGACGGCCACGATGTTCTCGTCGCGTCCGTGATCCAGCAACTCTTCGACGGCGCGGGTGAAGAAAACCGGCGGCCGGGAAATGTACCAGCGATCGAGAGTCACGCTTTTATCGAGGAAGCCGCTGTTGCGTCCGGCAAAGCAAGCCATCTGCAGCAGGCCCTGCGGCCAGAGCGCCGGAAACTTGCTGCATTGCCGGCGTACGGCATTGGCGAAGGTGATGCCATGGCTGACATCGAGCCAGCTCGCATTGTCCGCGATGGGTTGATCGACCCGCATCTGCAGGCGAAGATCGAGCGTCAGCAGGTTCTGTGCGTTGGCGCCGAGCAGCGCGCGGTAGAGCGCCAAGGGATCGGCCCCGCCCCGCTCCGCCGTCAGCGCCAAGGCGCGCCTGGCATTGAGCCCAGCGTAGTCCTGCATGCTTGGCGCCGTCTTGGCGCTGCCCCAAGCTGCAAGCGATGTCGCGTAGTCGCGAAATTCCGGAATCAGATCCTCGCGCTGGGCAGCAATCAGGGACCGCAGCAAGGATAACAACAGCGGCGCTTCGAGAGAGGACCCAAGGCGGCCGATCAGCTCGAATGCCTTGGCCGTATAGATCAGCGAATGGCCGAAATCGGCGTAGTGGGAGAGCGCGGCGCGGGTGAACGCCTGTTCCAGATCCCCCGCATGCAGCCCGCCGGACAAGCCCCCGCGCAGAAAGGCGACGGCCGCGTCTTCGTCTTCAGCCTCGATCGCCGCAAGGAAGGCTTGTTCATTCCATGGGCGCTTGTCTTCGGTGAAGGGATGCTCCTCCTCACGCAGGCAATCCTCGGCAAGATGGGCCAAGGCCTCCAGCAGGCAGATCAGCTGGGCTTCACGGTTGCCCTTTTGCTCGTCATACAGCGCCAGCCAGTCGGCCATGCCGGCATAGGCATGGGTCCAGCCATATTCCAACCGCTGCCAGGACCAGTCGATCGCCGCATAGACGACGTCGCGCGGATCGCCGAGCTCCGCCAGCCGCGCGAGATCGCGGGCAAGGCGCTCGTAATCCTCCTCCTCGAAGGCATTCTTGAGGCTCGCCATCACCGCGGTGCGGCGCTGTTCCACCGGTTGCTCGGTCAGGTCGAGCCAAACCGCACCATCGCAAGTCTCAACCGGGTATGTGCGCAAGCCCTCACCGCGATCGAGGTTCTCGCCCGACTTCAGGTCGAACTTCCAGTTGTGCCAGTTGCAGGTCAGCACACAGCCGCCGCTCAGCGTGCCTTCGCGCAGCGGATAGCCTTCATGCGGGCATCGATTGTTGCAGGCAAAGACGCCGTCGGGCGTGGCGAACAGCGCGATCTGACGGCCGTCGTGACGAAACAGAGCGTTGTTCTCGCGCTGTAGGGTTGCGAGGTCTATAGCCCTGACCCAGCTAGGGTTTTTCACGATCCCATCATCCATGGCGAGATTCTGAACCCGACCGTGTGCGTGGTCAACCGAGAGCGCCGTCGCCGATCAGCGATTCCGCTTCGGCCAGATCCTCCGGCCGGTTGGTATTGAAGAAGGGATCGACGGGCTCGGCCGGAAAGTCGACGATCGCAACGCGGTAG
>DASXQK010000436.1:0-2350 GCA_036493015.1 Dongiaceae bacterium
TTGGTGATGACGATGGCGATGCGCGGGCGCGGATCGTTGACATCGAAGGGCCGCGCATAGCGCTGCCAGGCCGGCGCACCGCTGCTCGATTGTTGCAGGAAATTTTGTATGACGGAGGCCTGCTGCGTTCCCACCCCCGCCCCGGCGCCCGTTGCTGTCGTGGCGCCCGCTGAGGGGCCGGCTGGAGGAACGGCGCTGGCCATGACCATTTTCTGGGTAACGGCCGCCGGGGCTTTGCCGATGGCATCCAGCAGATCCGCGGCACTCGGCTCGGGCGACGTGGTTTCCATGGGCTGGGCCGTGGCCGCAGGCGTTGGCGTTGTTGCTGTCGCTGCGGGAGCGATGGGTGTTGTTGCTGGCGCAGGCGTTGCCGGCTGCGCGGGCGGCGAGGCGCTGGCTGGTGGAGTGGTGGTGGCCTGGGGCGCCATGCCTTGTGGCGCCGTGACTTGAGGCGTCGTGACTTGAGGTGGGGTGGCTGGTTGCGGCATGGCCGGCTGTGGTGTGCTCGCGCTCGCAACGGTATCGGATGCGGCAGTCCCGTTTGCCGGTGGCGTTGTCGTCGCGCTGCCGTTCGTGGCCGGCGATGCGGCCAGCAGCTGCGCCTGAGGAATGACGTTCGCATTGGCGCTGCCGGCCGCAGCCGGCGCGGAAGATGTTGAGGCCGGCGCCACTGGTGCAGCCGCCATGCTCGCCGTATCCGCGTTGTCAGGATTCGCATTGACGGCGGGTGCCGCTGCCGCTGTGGGGGCGGGTGCTGTGGGGGCGGGTGTGCTGGGAGCGGTCGCTGGCGCAGCGGCTGTCAGCGGCGTTGTTGCGGCCGGGCTCGCGGGCGAGCTTGCCGGGGAATTCGCCGCAGAGCGCGGCGTTAAATCCATGACCACGCTGGGTGTGGTGGCAGCCCCCGTCGGGTCGTCGACACCGGACACCGGGTTATGCGGTTTGAGATCGACTTCGATCGCAGGCGTCGCCGACAGGATGCGGCCAAGCTCGCCGCGATAGGCATACCAGCCAAGCCAGCTGGACACCCCGGCCAGGATCAGCAAAGCGAGGATCGCGGCAGGCGAGACGCGCCGCTCGAACCACGCCTCGGCCGCTTGGTCGGTCAAGACCGCCCGGCCGAGGCCGCCTTCATACCCGGCCTTGCGTCAATTGGCCTTGGCTGCGGAGAACAGGCTGTAGCCATGCAGCAGGTCGATGGCGCGGGAAAGCTGATAGTCCTTGTCCGGCTGCGGCGAATCGAATTCCGACTGGTCCACGGGCGTCGCCGGAGGAACCGACGTTGCCGCCGGCGCGCTGCCGGTCGTGGTTGTCGTCCCGCCTGCATCCGGCGCCGTGCCAGCCTGGGGCGTGACCGTGGGCGTGGTCGCGTTCTGGCCGGAATCGTCCGGTGCCGTGCCGCCGACATTCTGCAGGGCACCCGGCAACTCCGATTCGCTGCGGAATTGCGGGCCGGCGATGACTTCCACCTTCGCCTGCTCGACTTTGATATCCGGCTCGATGCCCTTGGCCTGGATGGAGCGGCCCGACGGCGTGTAGTAGCGCGCCGTGGTCAGGCGGATCGCGCCATGACCCGGGATCGGGATGATGGTCTGCACCGAGCCTTTGCCGAAGGAGCGGGTGCCGAGCAGAATCGCGCGATGGTGATCCTGCATGGCGCCGGCGACGATCTCCGAGGCAGAAGCCGAACCGCCATTGATCAGGATGACGACAGGCAGGCCATCCATCATGTCGCCCGGCGTGGCGTTATAGCGCTGCGCCTGGCTGGGATCGCGCCCGCGGGTCGAGACGATCTCGCCCTTGTCGACGAATGTGTCGACCACGCCGATCGCCTGATCGAGCAGGCCGCCAGGGTTATTGCGCAGGTCGAGGACGAGGCCCTGCAGCTTGTCGCCGGCCTGGGCCTTGATCTTGGTGATCGCGTCCTGCAGACCGCTGGTGGTCTGCTCGCTGAAACTGGTGATGCGTACATAGCCGATATTCTTTTCGACGAGCTGGCTGTGCACGGATTCGATCTTGATGACGGCGCGCTGCAACGTGACGTCGAAGGGTGCGGTCTTGCCGCGGCGGATCGTCAGCACGATCTTGGAATCGACCGGTCCGCGCATCTTGTCGACGGCTTGCGAGAGGGTCATGCCCATGATCGGCTTGCCGTCGATCTGGACGATCAGATCGGCGGGCTGGATGCCGGCCTTGGCGGCCGGCGTGCCGTCGATGGGCGATACCACCTTGATGACGCCGTTCTCCATGGTCACTTCGATGCCAAGGCCGCCGAACTCGCCCTTGGTCTGGACCTGCATATCGTCCCAATCCTTGGGATTGAGATAGCTGGAATGCGGGTCGAGGCTGGTGA
>DASXQK010000437.1:0-3102 GCA_036493015.1 Dongiaceae bacterium
CTGGTCACCCGACCGGCTCTATTAGCTAAACCCCGGAAGGGGGATTTGGTTGCTGGCCTCTTGTGTGGCCAAGGTGGGGCAGCATCAGATGGCCGGCCGCCCGCGCAGCCGGTCGCGCTCGGCGTCGATTTCGGCTTCGGAAATCGGCGGCGCTTCTTCGTCGAAGCGCTCCCAGCCGGCTTCGCGGTAGAGGGCGCCGCGTGCATCGGCATCCACGGCGTTGTATTCGGCCATTATGCCTTCGACCGGCTCCACCTGGGTATCGTGGGCGCGTACGCTGACCAGCGTTCCACCACGGCGTACGCCCTCGGCGTAGACGTGGGCGTGTTCTTCCGGCACGCCTTCACGCACCATGGCGCCGATGATACCGCCTGTCGCTCCGCCAATGGCGGCACCAGCCGCTACGCCTGCGGCCGCTGCCACCAGCCAGCCGGCGGCCACGACTGGACCCACGCCGGGAATTGCCAGCATGCCAAGACCGGCAAGAAGTCCAGCCCCGCCGCCGACCACGCCTCCGAACGCAGCGCCCGCGCCGGCACCGGCCGCGGCGCGCGAATGTCCGGCTTCGCCGCCATAGGTGTAGCGAAGGTCGGTATTGTTGGCGACGATGCTGATCTCGTCCTTGGATACGCCCGCGGCCTCGATATCGCTCACTGCCCGCTTGGCGTCCTCGTAGTTATCGAACAAGCCGGAGACGATCTTGATGGGCATGGGTGCTCTCCTTGGTAACGGTTAGCGGGGTTAACGCTACTGGCTGACGATGTTGCCCTGATAATCGAGGGCGACGTTGACGCTGGCGCCGTTCTTCAGGGCTTTGCCGCGCCAGATCTGCTGATCGTCGAGCTTCAGATCCGTGACATTGGCATAGCCATGGTCCTCCAGCCGCGCGCGCGCCTGGGCCTCTGTAAAGCTGTTGGCGCCTGGAACCGGCGCCGCCTGGGTCTGTGACTCCAGTCCCGGTGTGGCAATGGCCGGCGGGTTCGCCGTCGTATTCGTGACGCTGCCGGTATTGGTGGTCGTGTTTGTGCTCGGGTTGTTGCTCTGGGCCATGGCGCTGCCGGCGGCCAGCCCGACGTAAACTGCGGCGATAAATAACCGGTTCATGGGTTCCCTCCTTGCAAGTGTCTACACGTATGCCGGGTGAACCCCCTTGCCCGGCAAAGGTTCGCAGAACAGGCGAGAAATTGGGCCTCGTCTCAATGCTGGGGGCGAGCGGGGTTCTCGATCTTCAGGGCGTCATAAAGCTGCCCAAGATTGAGTGTGGTCAGATTGCGGGCCAGGACCCAGCCACCATCGCTGGTCGCTGCCACCAGCCCCTCATCCTGCAATCGGGCCAGATGTTCGAGCACGATCGCGGGGCTTGCCCCGACCCCGGTACTCAAATCATAGAGCGAGACGCTGCCGCCGCGATCCGTATTGGCCGTCAGCGTCGTCAACAGGCTCATGGCGAGCTCCGCGCGCAAGGCAAGCTTTGCGCTGTGCGGGGCGTTCTCGGCCGACCAGCGCGGCGAGAGCGCCGCGGCGATTTCGGCCCCCACCAGCACCACCAGCCAGAAGACATACATCCACAGCAGGAAGATCGGCACGCCGGCGGCAGCGCCATAGATCAGGTTATAGGAGGAGATCTGCATGATGTAGAAGCCGAAGACCCATTTGACGGCTTCGAGAAGCAGTGCCGCGCAGAGTGCGCCGGCGATACCCTCGCGCCAGCGCACATGGGTATTTGGGATGACGCAATAGAGGAATCCCAGCGAGACGAATTCGAGAGCGACTGGCACGAAGCCTGTCAGCTGCCCCAGCCAGGATGCTGTGGATTGCGTCAGGCCGTGGGGCCCGGTTCTGTCGCCGACAAAATCGGCGACATAGCTCGACAGCGTCAACGCGCCGCCAAGCAGCAATGGGCCCAGGGTCAGCACCAGCCAATAGGCCATGATGCGCTGGCCCCAGGTGCGCTGCATCTCCACCTCCCAGATCGTGTCGAGCTGGTCCTCGATCGTGGCGAGCAGCATGATGGAGGTGAATACGAAAGCGATCACGCCGATGGCCGTGGTCTTGGTCGCATTGCTGGCGGCGAATTCGAACCATTGCGCGGCGTTTTCGCCCACCTGCGGGGCGAAGTTCTCCAGCAGGATCGACAGGAACCGGTCTTTCACGTCGGCCAGAACCGGAAAATCCGAGAACACCACCAGGACAATGGCGGTGAGCGGCAGGAAGGAGAGGATGGTCGAATAGCTGAGCGCGCTGGCGCCGATCAGGCAGTTATGCGCAAAGAATCCGTGAAACACCCGGCGCACCACGCGCAAAGCCCCCCGGCAGGCCCGCTGCCATAAGGGGGCTTCCGCCGCGGCTGCTTCGAGCGCCTGCGTACTTGTCGCCATGTTTGTCCGCGATATCGTCGCCGGCCCTTGGGGCGAGCCGCCAACGATAAGAACGGCACCTGCGTGAAAGGGTTCCCCCCTTGTGCCGTCCTGCCATGCCGGCTTGTGCCGTCCTGCCAAGATGGGCGGGCTCGACAGTCTCTGCCGATTTATGGTTTGTGACGCGGGCGGTTAGTGGGTCGAGCGAGGAGATCGCCGGCGGGGGTCATGGCGGAATTCGATTACATCGTGGTGGGCGGCGGCATGGCTGGAGCCTCGGCCGCCTATGAGCTGGCCGGGTTCGCCCGCGTCCTTCTGATCGAGATGGAGGAGCGCTGCGGCTATCACACCACCGGCCGTTCGGCGGCACTTTACGCCGAGACCTATGGCAACAGGACCGTGCGCGGACTTACCACCGGCGGCAAAGAATTTTATCTCAACCCGCCGGCCGGGTTCACCGACCAGCCGCTGCTGCGTCCGCGCGGGGTGATGCTGATTGGCCGGCCCGACCAGCAGGCTTCCCTCGATGCCCTGATGGCCGACGTGGCAGGACTGCGCAGCAATATCCGGGCGATCTCGGCCGAAGAGGCCTATCGCCGCTCGCCGGTGCTCAAACGCGGATATCTCGCGGGCGCGGTGCTCGATCCCGATTCCATGGATATCGAGGTCAATGCGCTGCATCAGGGTTATCTGCGCGGGCTGAAGGCGCGCGGCGGCGAGCTGCGCACCGATGCCGCTTTGTTAG
>DASXQK010000438.1:0-8633 GCA_036493015.1 Dongiaceae bacterium
CGAACTGCAGCAATTCGTCGATACGCTGATCATCATTCCGAACCAGAACCTGTTCCGCATCGCCAATGAGAAGACGACCTTCGCGGACGCCTTCAACATGGCCGACCAGGTGCTGGATTGCGGCGTGCGCGGCGTGACCGATCTGATGGTCAAGCCCGGCCTGATCAATCTCGACTTCGCCGATATCCGCGCGGTGATGACCGAGATGGGCAAGGCGATGATGGGCACCGGCGAGGCCGAGGGTCCGAACCGGGCCATCGGCGCGGCGGAAGCGGCGATCTCCAACCCGCTGCTGGACGATGTCTCGATGAAGGGCGCGCGCGGCGTTCTGATCAACATCACCGGCGGCCTCGACATGACCTTGTTCGAGGTCGACGAGGCGGCCAACCGCATCCGCAGCGAAGTCGATCCGGAAGCCAACATCATCTTCGGCTCAACCTTCGACCAGAGCCTGGAGGGCAAGGTGCGCATCAGCGTCGTTGCCACCGGCATCGAGGCCGTGGCGGGGCAGATGCCGCGACCGGTTTCGCTCAGCCTGGTAAGCAATGGCGGTTCCCGCCAGGCCATGATGAGCGAACGCGGCGAACCCAGCCTCGGCAGCGTCCATGCGTCAGCACCAGCCTCGGCACCCTCGATCCGCCGCGACACGCTCGGTGCCACCGCGCTGGCGATGCCGCAGCCAATGGCCACTCAACCGGCGCCGATTTCGGCACCGCCGATCGTGGCGCAAAGCCAGCCGATCTCGCAGCCCATGGCCCAGGCGGCACCGCAATACATGACCCAGCCGGTCATGCAGCCCGCCGAACAGCGGCACTATGTCGCGCCGCCGCCGGTGGAAAACGTAGCGATCTCGCAAGCACCGGCACAGGCGGCACCAGCGCCGTTGGTAACGACGCCGGTACAGCCCGCGGCCCAGCCGCGCCGTGCCCCGAACCTGTTCAGCCGGGTCACGGGCAATGCGGCGACCTGGGCCAAACAGGCGGTCGAGCCGGCGGTGACCCCGCAGATGCGGGCCAGCGCCCCGGCGAAACCGGCTCCCCAGGTGCCACAACCGGCGGCCCATCAGCCCTCGCCGGTGCTGCATGTTCCAGCGCCCCAGCCGGCCATGAGCCAACCGCCAGTTCAGCAGCAGGCGGTTCATCAGCCCGTGGTTCAGCAACCCGTGGTTCAGCAGCCCGTGGCTCACCAACCGGTGCCCCAACAGGCAGCGCCTCAACCAGCGCCGGCCGTTCAGCCGCGGCTCTCGGGTCTCGATCCGAAGGACCGGCTTTCGGCCAGCCGGGCGGAAGAGGATCTGCTGGATATCCCGGCCTTCCTGCGGCGCCAGGCGAACTAGCCGGCCATCGCTGGACGAAGGCATAAAAGGGCAATAACCTAGTCTGGCTAACCTCGGAGCAACCCCGGATCGGAAAAACCGATCCGGGGGGCTCTGCCGATAGCGGGGGCAGCCGGCAGGGTTCTCGAAAGAAAGCGGTTAATGACTCAATCCCACGATGCGTTGCGTCGCGCCCAGCCTGCGCGGCGCCAGACGACCTTGAAGAACGCGATCCATTGTTCCGGCACGCCGATCCACAATGGCGGCCATGTCACCATGGCGATGCTGCCCGCGCCTGCGGGCCACGGCATTGTCTTCCGCCGCACCGATATTGCCGGGCGCGGCGTTATTATTCCCGCCGATTGGAACCATGTCGCGGACATGCCGATGTGCACCGCGCTGGAGGCCGAGGGTGTGCAAATCGCCACCGTCGAGCATCTGATGGCGGCCCTTTCGGGCTGCGGCATCGACAATCTGCTGATCGAGATCAACGGGCCGGAACTGCCCATCATGGATGGCAGTGCCTGGCCCTTCGTCTTCCTGATCGAATGTGCCGGCATCGCCGAGCTGGACCTGCCGCGGCGGTTCCTGAAGATCCTGAGCCCCGTCTCCGTCAGTATGAGCGGGCGCAGCGCCAGCCTGCTGCCGGGCGAAGGCTTCACCCTCAGTTTCGAGGTCGATTATGAAACCGGCGCGATTGCGCGCCAGACGAGCGAGATGGAACTGGTGGACGGCACCTTCAAGAACGAGCTCAGCCGCGCGCGCACCTATGGCTTCCTGCACGAGGTGGATGCGCTGCGCGCCGCGGGCCTCGCCCGGGGCGCCTCGCTGGACAATTCCATCGTCATCACCGGCGACGGGATTTTGAACGAGGGGGGCTTGCGCTTCCCCGACGAATTCGTGCGCCACAAGATGCTGGACGCCTTCGGCGACATGTATCTTGCCGGCGCGCCCATCCTCGGCCGCTTCGAAGGCGTGCGCTCCGGCCACAAGCTGAACCACCGCCTTCTGCGCGCCCTGTTCCAGCGCCGCGAGGCCTGGTGCTGGACCGATTCGGACTCGGTCGCGGTCGGATCGGCCCTTCCGCAGGACGCGGGCCAGCGGGCCGCGGGCTGAAGCGTTCTGAAGTCGCCGGGACTTGAGGGGGCCATACCGCCCCCCTATAGTGGGCCGCCCTGCCCCCAGCCGCCAAGGTGAGACGTCCCCCCATGCCGGATTTTGCAAGACCGCTGCCTGTTCTGGCACTGGCCTTCATCGCGGGTCTGGCGGGCTGTGCCGCAGGGCCGCCGCCGCAGGTTCCCGATACACCGCCCGAGAATCTGTACAACCAGGCTTCCAATGCGCTGGATCAGGGGCAGGACAACGACGCCGCCAAGCTGTTCGAGGAAGTCCAGCGTCAGCACCCCTATTCGGCCCTCGAGCCGCAATCGGAAATCATGGCGGCCTACGCCTATTACCGGAGCAACAAATACGACGACGCCATCGGCGCGCTGAACCATTTTATCGAGCTGCATCCCGGCAACAAGAATACGGCCTATGCCTATTATCTGAAGGCGCTCTGCTACTACGAACAGATCGAAGACGTGCGGCGCGACCAAAAGGTAACCCAGCAGGCGCTTGACGCGTTGAACGAGGTGGTGAACCGCTATCCCGCCTCCGCCTATGCCCGCGACGCGAAGCTGAAGATCGACCTGACCCGCGACCACCTGGCGGGCAAGGAGATGGATATCGGCCGCTACTACGAGGGCCAGAAGCTCTATCTCGCGGCGATCAACCGCTTCCGCACGGTGATCGAAAAATATCAGACCACCTCCCACACGCCGGAAGCTCTCGAGCGCCTGACCGAGTGCTATCTGGCGCTGGGGGTTAATGAAGAAGCCCAGACGGCGGCTGCCGTGCTTGGCTACAACTACCCGGGCACCAGCTGGTACCAGGCGAGCTTCGATCTGCTGAAAGGCAAGAATCTGAAGCCGGAGAAGAGTTCCGGCTCCTGGCTCAGCAATATCTTCTAGCCCCGGGCCGGCCATGCTGCTCGGCCTCGTCATCCGCGACATTGTCCTGATCGAACGCCTGGAGCTGGCATTCTCGCCGGGCCTTACCGTCTTGACCGGCGAAACCGGGGCCGGCAAATCGATCCTGCTGGATGCGCTCGGCCTGGCGCTGGGCGCGCGTGCCGAGGCGGGCCTGCTGCGCGCCGGTGCGGCGCAGGCCAGCGTCACGGCGGAGTTCGAGCTTCCCAAACGCCATCCGCTGCGCGCGGTTCTGGAAGAACAAGGGCTCGATGTTGAAGACAATCTGCTGCTGCGCCGCCAGCTCGCCGCCGATGGCCGCAGCCGCGCCTTCCTGAACGACCAGCCCATCGGCGTTGGGCTGCTGCGCCAGATCGGCGATTCACTCGTGGAGATCGTGGGCCAGTTCGAACAGCACGGGCTATTGGATCCCTCGACCCATGGCGAGATGCTGGACGCCCATGGCAGCCATGATGCGCCCGGGGTTGCTGCCGCCTGGAAGCAATGGCAGGAAGCACGCCAGGCGCGCAGCACCGCCGAGGCCGAGATCGCGGCCGCCCGGCGCGATGAAGAATTCCTGCGCCATGCCGCCGACGAGCTCGCCGGCCTTGACCCACAGCCGGGCGAGGAAGCCGGGCTCGCCGAACAGCGCAGCCTGATGCTTCACCGCAGCAAGCTGGTAGAGGCGATCCAGGCGGCGGTCGAAGAACTCTCCGGCGAGGACGGCAGCGAGCAGCAGATGAACCGGGCGCGCCGGCGGCTTGATCGCATTGCCGACAAGGCGCAAGGGCGCCTCGATCCGGCTACCGCCGCACTCGATCGCGCCCAGGCAGAGATCGCCGATGTGATCCAGCAGCTTGACCGCCTCGCCCGCGATCTCGACGCCGATCCAAGGCGGCTGGAGAAGATCGAGGACCGGCTCTATGCGCTGCGCGACCTGGCCCGCAAGCATAACGTGCCGGTCGACGATCTTGCGGCGTTGCGCGAGCACATCGAGGCCCAGCTCACCCGCCTGGACGATCGCAGCGGCTCGCTGGCCCGGCTGACCAAGGCGGAGGGCGAGGCGCGCCAAGCTTATATCGGCGCGGCCGAAGCGTTGTCGCAGGCGCGCCGCAAGACGGCGGGAAAACTCGACAAGGCGGTGATGGCAGAACTCGCACCCCTCAAACTGGAGAAGGCGCGGTTCGTAACGGTGGTGGATCGCCTGGAAGAACCGCAATGGGGGCCGAGCGGCCTCGACCGCGTCGCGTTTGAGGTCGCAACCAATCCCGGCAGCGCGCCCGGGCCGATCGGGCGCATCGCCTCGGGCGGCGAACTGGCGCGATTCCTGCTGGCGCTCAAGGTGGTGCTGGCCGCACAAGGCAGTGCTGCGACACTCGTCTTCGACGAGGTCGATAGCGGCATAGGCGGCGCCACGGCGGCGGCCGTGGGCGAACGCCTGGCGCGGCTGGCAAAAAGCCGCCAGCTGCTGGTGGTAACCCACTCGCCACAGGTCGCAGCCCAAGGCCAACACCATTGGCGGGTGGAAAAGAGCGCCGGCAAGGCCGGCAACCTGACGCAGGCCGGCCGGCTCGATGCATCCCAGCGCCGCGAGGAGATTGCCCGGATGCTGTCCGGCGCCACGGTCAGCGAGGAAGCGCGCGCCGCCGCCGACCGCCTGCTCGGTGCGAGGCTGGTATGACCGCAAGGGAAGAAAAACCGGCGGCCAAGTTCGGCAAGGCGGAAGCCAAGGCCGAACTCGCGCGTCTGGCGAAAGAGATCGCCCATCACAACGCGCTGTATCACCAGGAGGATGCGCCGGAGATCTCCGACGCAGACTACGATGCGCTGGTCCGGCGCAACAACGAGATCGAGAAGCAGTTTCCCGAGTTACGCCGCGCCGACAGCCCGAGCCAGAGCGTGGGTGCCGCGCCATCGAGCGGCTTCGCCAAGGTCAGGCATTCGGCACCCATGCTCTCTCTCGACAACGCCTTCGACGAGGCCGATGTACGCGATTTCTTCGCCCGCATCCGCCGCTTCCTGGGCTTGAGCGAGGATGAAGCCATCGAGGTCTCGGCCGAGCCCAAGATCGACGGGCTTTCCGCCAGCCTGCGCTATGAGGGCGGCAAACTGGCCCAGGGCGCCACGCGCGGCGACGGTACGGTGGGCGAAGACATCACTGCCAATCTGAAGACACTGGCCGACATACCCAAGACCTTGAAAGGCGGCCGCGCACCGGCCGTCCTTGAGGTGCGGGGCGAGGTCTATATGCGGCGCGCTGAGTTCGCCAAAATGAACGAGAAGCGCGCGGCGGCGGGCGAACCTGTCTTCGCCAATCCGCGCAATGCCGCCGCCGGCAGCACGCGCCAGCTCGATTCCACGATTACCGCCGGCCGGCCGCTGCACTTCTTCGCCTATTCGGCCGGCGAAATCAGCGACGCCAGGGATCTGGGCGACAGCCAGTGGGATTTCCTGGCCCGGCTGAAGGCGCGGGGCTTCACCA
This sequence comes from Dongiaceae bacterium, assembly GCA_036493015.1. Lineage (GTDB taxonomy): Bacteria > Pseudomonadota > Alphaproteobacteria > Dongiales > Dongiaceae > DASXQK01. The sequence continues at coordinate 5,807 of DASXQK010000438.1, forward strand.
CCAACCCGTTGGCGAAGCTTTGCCGCAATGTCGAGGAGGCGCTCGCCTTCCACGCCAGGATCGGCGCCCAGCGCGCCGACCTTCCTTATGACATCGACGGCGTCGTCTACAAGGTGAACCGCCGCGATTGGCAGGAGCGTCTTGGCATGGTCAGCCGGGCGCCGCGCTGGGCGCTGGCCCATAAATTCCCCGCCGAACAAGCCGAAACCTGGCTGCGCGACATCACTATCCAAGTGGGCCGCACCGGCGCTCTGACACCCGTCGCCGTGCTGGAGCCGGTCACGGTGGGTGGCGTCGTCGTAACCCGAGCAACGCTGCATAACGAGGATGAGATCAAGCGCAAGGATATCCGCATCGGCGACCGCGTCACCCTGCAGCGCGCCGGCGATGTGATCCCCCAGATCACCGGCTTCATCGAGGCGATGCGGCCCAAGGGAACCCGCGAATACAAATTCCCGGATCATTGCCCGATCTGCAACAGCCTTGCCATTCGCGAGCCGGGCGAGGTCGTGCGCCGCTGCACCGGCGGGCTGATCTGTGCGGCACAGGCGGTGGAGCGGCTGCGCCATTTCGTCAGCCGCAACGCCTTCGATATCGACGGGCTGGGCGGCGAGCGCATCACCGAGTTTCACGATGCCCATTTCATCGAACTGCCGGGCGATATCTTCCGGCTCGCGCCGAAGCAGGAGGAACTGGAAGAGCGTGAGGGCTGGGGCACGCAATCGGTCGCCAAGCTGCTGGCGGCCATCGAGGCGCGGCGCGAGATTCCGCTGGAACGGTTCATCTATGCGCTGGGCATTCGCCAGGTCGGCGAAGCAACGGCCCGGCTGCTGGCGAAGAATTACGGCAGCTACAAGCATTGGCGCGAGGCGATGATCGAGGCCAAGGACCCGGAGAGCCAGGCCTTCCACGAGCTCGATTCCATCGACGGAATCGGGCCGTCGGTAGCATCCGACATCGTCGGATTCTTCGCCGAGCCGCATAACCGCAAGCTGCTGGGCGATCTGGTCAGCGAAGTGACGCCGCTCGACTATGCAGGACCCGTGGCAGCGAAGAACTCGCCGGTCGCCGGCAAGACTGTCGTTTTCACCGGCACGCTCGAGAAGATGACCCGGCCCGAGGCGAAGGCCCGCGCCGAAGCCCTCGGCGCCAAGGTCGGCGAATCCGTATCGAAGAAGACGGATTATGTGGTCGTGGGTGCCGATGCCGGCTCCAAGGCCAAGAAGGCCGCAGAGCTCGGCGTCACCATGCTGGATGAAGACGGCTGGCTGAAGCTGATCGCCGACTTGTAAGTCTTGGCGGCAAGACCGAGCACGACCCCCTCACCCCGGCCCTCTCCCCTTTTTAGGGGGGCGAGGCAGCACTTGCGTAGCGCGGCCCAGAATTTCCCTCTCCCGCCTGGGCGGGAGAAGGTCAGGGTGAGGGTGGGAATTTATATCGGCTTCGTCGCCTCTTCGAGGAAGGCGGCCGTGTTCTTATCCGCCTTGGGCAGCAAGGCCTCGCGCACTCTGGCGTGGTAGGCATCGAGCCAGGCCATCTCGTCCTGGGTCAGCAGCTTCTTGTCGATCAGGTGCCGATCGATGGGCGCCATGGTGATTGTCTCGAAGGCCAGCATCGGCCGCTCGTCGCCAGGCCGCGCATCCTCCACCACCGTCACCAGATTTTCGATGCGGATGCCATAGGCGCCCGTCTTGTAGTAACCCGGCTCGTTGGAAATGATCATGCCCGGCTCCAGCGCCACGCGGCTCGGCGCCTTGGAGATGCGCTGCGGACCTTCATGCACCGAAAGGAAACTTCCCACGCCATGGCCGGTGCCATGGTCGTAGTCGAGGCCCGCCTGCCAGAGGGAATATCGGGCCAGCGCATCCAAGGCACTGCCCGTGGTGCCGCGGGGAAAACGCGCCATGCCCAGCGCGATATGCCCCTTCAGCACGCGGGTGAAGCGGTCCTTCATCTCGGCCGTGGGTTTGCCGATGGCAACCGTGCGCGTGATGTCCGTCGTGCCATCGAGATACTGCGCACCGGAATCCACGAGATAGAGTTCGCCCTTCTTCAGCGGCCGGTTGGTTGCCTCCGTGGAGCGGTAATGCACGATGGCGCCGTTCGAGGCCGCGCCCGAGATCGTGTCGAAGCTGAAATCGCGGAAGAATTCGCCCGAGCGGCGGAAATCGGCAAGCTTCGCCACCGCGCCCAGCTCGTCCACCTTGCCCTTCGGCGCTTCGTGCGAAAGCCAGTTCAGAAATTGGGTGACCGCCAGACCGTCGCGCCGATGCGCCGTTCGGGTGCCGGCGAGTTCGACCTCGTTCTTGCGCGCCTTGGGCAGCAGGCAGGGATCGTCGCCTTCGACGATCTCCGCACCGGCAGACTTCAGCCGGTCGATCGCCCAGGCGGGCGCGCCTTGCGGATCCACCAGCACGCGTGCCTTAGCTTGGCCCAGCCGGTCCAGCGCCTTGGCGAACGCCTCGGGTGCAGCGACCGCCACGCGATTGCCGAGATGCGCCTCCAGGCCGGGGGTGAATTTGCGCCGGTCCATGAATAGCTCGACGCCGCCATCTTTGTGCAAAACGGCAAAACCAAGCGCGAACGGCGTGCGCGGCACATCGGCGCCGCGGATGTTCAACAGCCAGGCGATGGAATCTGGGCCCGCGAGGATCGTCGCCTCGACACCCCGGCCGGCGAGCGACTGGCCGATGCTCTCGCGCTTGTCCTGGGAGCTGCGCCCGGCGAAGCGGATATCCAGCGCTATGGCCGGCGCGATCGGCGCCGGGGGTTGATCGCTCCACACCGCATCGAGCGGATTACTCTCAAGCGCCACCAGCTCGCCACC
>DASXQK010000439.1:0-10568 GCA_036493015.1 Dongiaceae bacterium
ATTCGCGGCTGATCGTCTATGACGACCGCTACCGGCTGGTGCCCGACATCGTTGCCAGCTTCGATGTTCAGGATGGCCGCATCTTCACCTTTCATCTGCGCCCCGGCCATCGTTGGTCGGATGGCTCGCCCTTCACCAGCGAGGATTTTCGCTATTACTGGGAAGATGTCGCAACCGACCCGGATCTGAACCCGGATGGATTGCCGCCGGCGCTGATCGTCAACGGTACGCCACCCAAGGTCGACATCATCGATCCCGTAACGGTCCGCTATAGCTGGGCCTGGCCCAACCAGTCGTTCCTGCCGGCTTTGGCCGGTGCGGCGCCGCTGATCATCTTCCGGCCCGCCCACTATCTGAAGCAGTTCAATCCAAAATACAGCAGCAAGCGCGCCGTCAGCCTGCTGATAGCCAAGGCCAAGCTGGACGACTGGACCGACCTGCACCGCCAGAAGGACGATCCGCTGTTCCTCAGCAACCCGGACATGCCGACGCTGGGGCCCTGGATCAACCTCACGCGGCCGGGCAGCGAAGCCTATGTTGCGGTGCGCAACCCCTATTACCACCGCGTCGACAAGGACGGCCGCCAACTTCCCTATATCGACCGGGTGATGCTGATCCCCCAGCTGAAATCGGAGATGCTCTCGAACGTCGTATCCGGTCGCAGCGATCTTCAGGCCCAAGGTCTGACGTTGGCCGACCTGCCGGCGCTGCGCCAGGCCGCCAGCAAGGGCACCATCAAGCTCGATCTCTGGCCCAGCGGCCGCGGCTCCGAGCTTGCCCTCTATCCCAATCTCAATGCTGCCGATCCGGTCTGGCAGAAGCTTATGCGCGATCTGCGCTTCCGTCGCGCCCTCTCGCTCGCCATCGACCGCAATACCATCAATCAGCAGATCTATGCCGGCATGGCGAAGCCTCGCGCCAATACACTGCTGCCGGATTCGCCGCTGTTCGAACCCGACGCCCAGCGCGCCTGGAGCGAATTCGATCTAGCCCGCGCGCAGGAACTGATGGATGCGGTCGGGCTAAAGGTCGACGACAAATACAAGATCCGCCGGATGTCCGACGGCCGCCTACTCTCGCTGCTGGTGGCAACCCAGGGCACCGATCCTTCCGAAGTCGCCATCCTGCGCCTGATTCAGGAGAGCTGGCGCAAGATCGGCGTCGAGCTGATGATCGGGGCCCCGCTACCCAGCGAATTCCATGACCGCATCGTCGACGGCCGTACGGTGATGTCGATCGCCGAGGGGCTGGCGGAAGGCCTCGCCACCGCCCAGATGAATCCTGTCGAGCTGGCGCCCTCTAGCGAGGCCCAGCTGCAATGGCCGCGCTGGGGACTCTATGAGCGCACGCACGGCGCCAAGGGCGACAAGGTCGACATGCCCCAAGCCATGAAACTGGTCGATTTATGGAAAACCTGGCGCGATTCGCCCAAGGACAGCGACAAGGCCGCGGCCTGGCGCCAGATGGTCAAGATCCATGCCGACCAGGTCTTCACCATCGGGCTGGTGGGCGAGGTGCCGCAGCCGGTTGCGGTCAATCCCAGGCTGCGCAATATCCCGGAGCGAGATTTCTATAACTGGGAGCCCGGCGCCTATTTCGGCCTCTACCGGCCCGAGAGTTTCTGGCTGGACGACAAGCCCTAGCCAGGGCGCTGCCCCCAAGGCGCAATAAGGCCAGGATACGAGAAGACCGGGGGGCGACAAGACCGGGGGGCGACAAGATTGGGGCGCCACCCTATATTCCGTACTATAGAGCCATGCAGAACGCCATGATCGATCCCTTCGGCCGAGCCATCACCTATCTGCGCGTCTCCGTGACGGATCGCTGCGATTTCCGTTGCGTCTATTGCATGGCGGAAGACATGACCTTCCTGCCCAAAGCCGAGATCCTGACCCTGGAAGAACTCGACCGGCTCTGCAGCGCTTTTGTGCGCCGCGGCGTGCGCAAACTGCGCCTGACCGGCGGCGAGCCGCTGGTGCGCAAGGGCGTCATGGGGCTGGTGCGCAGCCTGTCGCGTCATCTGGACGCAGGTCAGCTGGACGAACTGACGCTGACGACCAATGGCAGCCAGCTCGGCCGCTATGCAAAAGAGCTCGCCGATTGCGGCGTGCGGCGGGTGAATGTCTCCGTCGACACGCTCGATGCGCAGAAATTCGCTGCCATCACCCGCTGGGGTCGGCTGGACCAGGTGATGGAGGGCCTAGCCGCCGCCAAGGCCGCGGGCCTCGCCATCAAGATCAACGCCGTCGCGCTAAAGGGCGTCAACGAACATGAGTTCGATGGGCTGATCGAATGGTGCGGGCGCGAGGGCTTCGATCTGACCTTGATCGAGGTCATGCCCATGGGCGATATCGGCGGGGAAAACCGCGTCGATCAATACCTGCCGCTATCGCTGGTGCGCGCGAGGCTTGCCCAGCGCTGGACGCTGGAAGATATCGACTACCGCAGCGGCGGCCCGGCGCGCTATGTGCGCATCGCCGAAACCGGACAGCGCCTTGGCTTCATCACACCGCTGACCCATAACTTCTGCGAAAGCTGCAATCGCGTGCGGCTGACCTGCACCGGCACGCTTTATATGTGCCTGGGCCAGGAGGATGCCGCCGACCTGCGGGCGCCGCTGCGGGCCAGCGGCGAGGACAATCTGCTCGATGCCGCCATCGCCGAGGCGATCGCGCGCAAGCCCAAGGGCCATGATTTCATCATCGACCGGCGCCATCAATCCCCGGCCGTACCCCGCCATATGAGCGTCACCGGCGGCTGAAACGCGGCCGCTGGCGCCTCCACGCTGCTATTCGATCTTGATCTGATGGGCGAAGGCGACGCCGTCAGTGATCGTCACCTGCTTGAAGCCGAGCAACTTCAGAAAGTCGAGGAAGGTGGCGTAATCGGCGATGGTGTTCTGCTGGAAGAACTGGGTCGAACGCGCCGAGGCCGTCAGCGTCGCCAGCAAGGCGCGGGCGCGGTAGACCGTGCTGAGCGCGCCATCCTGCATGCCGACGATAATGAGCTTGTCGGCCTCGTCACCCTTGGCGAAAACCAGATAACCGGCGGCATAGGGTTTGCTCGCGATCTCCTTCGCCACGCCGGTGATGAAGGCAATGCGCTGGCCGCGGTCGGCGTCGGGCATGGTTGCAACCCGAGCCTGATAGGTCTCCGTCGACTTCGGTTTGGGATAGTAATACCCCGCCTGCGGGTCGTCGGCGAAGGCCGGCGCAAACGTCGCCGCAGACAGCGCAAGTGCAAGAGCCAGAACCAGAAAACGACGCATCGGCGCGATCCCTTCAACACGACATCAGACGACAAAGCTTGGATGCTCGCCCTGGCCTTGGCAAGCCGATATAGTCCGCGCCATGGCTGTTGAACGACGCCGGTCGACAAAATCCAATCTGACAATCGCCTTCCTGGCGGCCGATAGCGATGCCGCGCGCCGCGCTTATCGCCGGCTGACAAAGCGTTACCCGCAAGTGGCGCCCGACAAGGCGGATATCGTCGTGGCGCTGGGCGGCGACGGCATGATGCTTGAAGCCCTGCACCGTTTCATGGCCCGCGGCACGCCGATCTACGGGATGAATTGCGGCACGGTCGGCTTCCTGATGAACAAATACAGCGAAGCCAATCTGCTGGTGCGCCTGGCCGCGGCCCAGACCGTCAAGCTGCATCCATTGGCAATGAAGGCGCGCACGCGCGCCGGCAAGACAGTCCGCGCTCGCGCCATCAATGAAGTCTCGTTGCTGCGCGAAAAAGCACAGACCGCCAAGATCAGGATCACCGTCGATGGCGTCGTCCGCATGCCGGAACTGAGCTGCGATGGCGTGCTGCTGTCGACGCCGGCGGGCAGCACCGCCTACAATCTCTCGGCCCACGGTCCGATCCTGCCGCTGGGATCGGGCGTGCTGGCGCTGACCCCCATCAGCGCCTTCCGCCCGCGACGCTGGCGCGGCGCGTTGCTGCCTCACTCCGCCAAGGTGGTCATGGAAGTGCGCGAGAGCGCCAAGCGGCCGGTATCGGCGGTGGCGGATTCAACCGAAGTGCGCGATGTGCGCGAGGTCTCCATTCATGAAGATCGCAGCATCTCGCTGAAGCTGCTGTTCGATCCCGAGCACAATCTGGAAGAGCGCATCCTGCGCGAGCAATTCGAGCCCTGATAGGGCGCTAAACGCTGCGCCGCGCATAGTCGGCGACGGTTCTGGTCAACCGGCCGAGATCGGCTTTCAGACGTTCGAAGCCGCCCGTCTTGGAAACCGACGCTTCATCCAAGTAGAGCTTGCGATTGATCTCGACCTGCAGGCTATGGCGTTCGCGCCGCGGATCGCTGTAGCGGGCCACCAGTTCCGCACCCTTGAAGGGGTCGTTCAGCCGCACGCTGTAGCCCATGGCGGTCAGGCTCTCGCCCACAAGGGCGGTAAATTCCTTCGCGCAAGACCCGCCCTCCCGATCGCCCAGGACGAAGTCACTACGCTCGGTCGCGTTGCGGCCGCGGCCCATCGACTTCATCGAATGCCAGTCGATGTGCCAGACGGCGCCGAAGCGTTCATGGGCCGCATCCAGCATCGCCTTCAACTCGGCGTGATAGGGACGATAGAAATTCGCGATGCGATTCTCGACCTCGCCGACCGCGAGATGCCGGTCATAGACGGGAATTTTCGGGCTGATCAGCCGGCGCAACAGGCCAAGCCCGCGCTCGCTGCGCCCGCTGGGTTTCGCACCATGGGGCCAGGGCTCGGCCAGCAGGGTTTCGTCGATATCGGCCTCGTGACGGTTGGGATCGATATAGCTGCGGGGGAAAAGCGCGCTCAGCAGGCCGACGCCGTGATCCGGCGCATCGGCCAGCAGCTCGTCGACGAAGGCGTCTTCCGCCAACCGCAGCACCGCTAGCGGTGCTGCATGGCCGAAATCCTCGGGATAATCGCGCCCGCTATGGGGTGAATCGAAAACAACCGGCGTGCCCTCACCCACCGGATCGCGCCGGATGAATACCCCGGGCCGATGCGAATTGCCGAGAGCCGCAGCGCTTGCAACCCTTTCCTGCGAACGGATATCCATGCTCAACTACACCTCGAACAGCGGCAGGAGTTCGCTTTGGCGCAAGCGCTAGCAAGTCTCGACATGATTCGCCGGCTGGTGGCGATGGACACCACGAGCCGCAACTCGAATCTCGAGATCATCGAATTCATCGGCGACTACCTGGCCAAACTGGGGGTCGAGAGCCGCCTGGTGCATGACGAGACGGGCCGCAAGGCCAATCTCTACGCCACGCTTGGCCCCACCGACAAGCCCGGTATCGCGTTGTCGGGCCATACCGACGTGGTCCCCATCGACGGGCAGGAATGGTCGAGCGATCCCTGGACCATTGCGGAACGCGGCAAGCGCCTGTTCGGCCGCGGCACCGCGGATATGAAAAGCTTTCTTGCCGTGGTGCTGACCAAGGTGCCGGAGATGCTGAAGCGCAAGCCCAGCACGCCGATCCATCTGATCTTCTCCTATGACGAAGAGGTCGGCTGCGTCGGGGTGCGCCGGCTGCTCGACATGTTCCGCAGCATGCCGATCCGCCCGCGCGCCTGCATCATCGGCGAGCCGACGGAAATGAAAGTGATTGTCGGCCACAAGGGCAAGATGAGCCTGCGCTGCCATGTGCGCGGCAAGGAATGTCATTCATCGCTTGCTCCGCAAGGCGTCAACGCGGTGGAGTATGCCGCCGAGGTCATCGCGCACCTCAAAGGCATGGCCCGGCGCGTCGCCAAGGATGGCCCCTTCGACGACAATTTTGATGTCGCCCATTCGACGGTTCATACCGGCACGGTGCATGGCGGCACGGCGCTGAACATCGTGCCGAAGGATTGCAGCTTCGACTTCGAATTCCGTTACGTGCCTGGCGTGAAGCCGGAGGCACTGCTGGCCGAGGTACAGACCTTCGCTGAGGAGAAACTGCTGTCCGGCATGAAGTCGATCGACCCCAATGCCGGATTTTCCTGGGAGCCGTTATCCTCATTCCCCGGCCTCGATACGCCGGTGGATAGCGAGATCGTCGCCTTCGTCAAATCACTGACGGGCGCCAATTCGGTCAGCAAGGTCGCCTTCGGCACCGAGGCCGGCCTGTTCCAGGAGGTCGGGATTCCCACTGTCATCTGCGGCCCGGGCAACATTGCCCAGGCGCATAAACCTGACGAATATGTCGAGATCGAACAGATCGCGCTCTGTGAAGCCTTCATGGGCCGGCTGATGGACCGGCTTTGCAGCCATCCCGCCTGAGGACCCAAAGAAGGCTTATCCAGGCGGCGGCCACGGAAGCGGCGGATCAACGCGATTTCATGTCGCATCGGCGCAGGAGGATGCGCGGCCGGACGCTAGTCTGAGTTCAAGGGCAAAGTAGGCAGGACACATGCGCATCGAAGACATTCTCTCGCGGCCGGCAATCGAGGCCGTGCAACGGCCGATTTCCCGGGCCATGGGCCTTCCCTCCATCGCCTATACCAGTCCGGACTTCCTGAAACAGGAGCAAGACCTTCTTTTTGCCCCCGGCTGGATCTATGCCGGCCACGCTGCCGAGTTGGCCCGGCCCGGCGATGGCCGGCCGGTGGAGATTGCGGGCCGCCCGCTGATCCTGCTGCGCAACCGCAACGGCGAGATCAAAGCCTTCCACAACGTCTGCAGCCACCGCAATGCGCTGCTCTCACGCGAACCGTTCGGCGGCCGCCCCACGATCACCTGCCCCTATCATTCCTGGACCTACGATCTCGATGGCCGGCTGATGCGCACGCCGCATATCGGCGGGCAGGATGTCCATCAATGCGAAGGGATCGACCGGACGGAGCTCGGCTTGCGGCCAGTGCGCGTCGAAAGCTGGGCTGGGCTGCTATTCGTCAATCTGACGGGCGACGCGCCATCGCTGGCGAATTGGCTGAAGCCTTTGACCGATCGCTGGCAGGCCTATGATTTCAGCCTGCTGCGCCATGGCGGAGGACGAAGCTATGAGCTCGACACCAACTGGAAGCATGCAGTCGAGAATTATCTCGAAAGCTATCATCTGCCCTGGGTTCATCCCGGCCTGAACAGCTATTCGCGCATGTCCGATCATTATTGCTTCCTGGCGGGCCATGAAGCCGGCGGCCAGGGGACTGAGGTTTATGCGCCGGGCAGCAAGGACGGCCACAGCCTGCCGGCCATGTCGCTGCCCGAAGACCAGGTGAGGCGCGGCGAGTACCCGGTGTTCTATCCGAATCTTCTCACTGGCGTGCAATCGGATCACTTCTTCCTGATCGATGTCGTTCCCGTCTCGCCGACGATTACGCGCGAGCGGTTCGACATTTTCTTTTTCGGCGATGAATCGATGGACGAGCCGCATCGCGCGATCCGTGAGCAGACCATCGAACGCTGGAACGATGTATTCGTCGAGGATATCGACGTCGTCGAACGGCTGCAGCAGGGCCATGCCTCGCCGGCCGCAACCGGCGGCCGCTTTTCGCCGGTACAGGATCAAGTCGTGCATCACTTCCATTGCTGGATCCTGAAACGGATGCTGGGCCGCGAAGCCCATGCGAAGGCCGCCGAATAACCTCGGTCAAGGCCGCCGCTAATGCGCGATTAAGACCCCGCCGTGATGCGCAATTTAGCCACGACTTTGCCACCCCGGGCGCGGGGCGCGCCGTGAATCCTGCATCCCGAAGACGCCGTCGCATGTGAGCGCGGCAGCCTCTCCTGCGTGGCGGCGGCCGGGTCCAGTTATCGCCCTTTCGAGATCCGGCCCTCACCGCGCGCGGGCGGCGGCGTCTTCACCATCGCGGCTGCGATAGGAATTGCAACGCAACAGGAACGAGTGGACTGCAAGTGGGGTGCCTTGATGCTGCGTCATATAGCCTTGGTCAGTCGGACCAGGCATGTCGCGTTATCGGAGGCAGCCCATGTGGCGGCCGCCTTGCAAAAACAGATCGCGCGCGACGCAGCGCCCATCTGGGGCCTTGAGGCTTCGCTTTCTGTCTTTGCCGCGCTACGCGACGTGCCGATCGGCTATTGGCCGGTTCTGATCGTGGACGACATGCACGATCCCAACGCGGCCGGTTTCCACATTGATCAACAGGGCCAGCCTTTCGTGCTGGTGGAATACGGTCCCTCCTGGTCACTTACCGCAAGCCATGAGAGCCTTGAAATGCTGGTCGATCCCAGCGGCAACCGCCAGGTCTCCGGTCCCTCGCCATCGCCCGACCAGGGCGAGGTGAATTTCCTGGTAGAGGTCTGCGATCCGTCAGCCGACGCGCAATTCGCCTACAGCATCGATGGCGTGTTGCTGTCCGATTTCTGCACGCCGTCCTATTTCGCCCATGCTGTTACCGGTGGCCGCTACAGCTTCACCGGCGCCATCACCCAGCCGTTGCAAGTATTGAAGAACGGCTACCTCAGCTGGCACGAGCCGCGGTCCAACAGCTGGTTCCAGCAGCAGTTCTTCGGCAGTTCCCCGCGACTGATTACGCTGGGAGCGCCGGGGGCGGAGTATCGCTGTCTGCGCGAATTCACCAATCGCGGCGAGGTCGATCACCGGCGCCTCTCCCATGTCAACGCTGCTTCGGCCTCCATGCGCGATGCGTCGACCCGCTTGCGCCAGCATGGCGAGGCATCGCGGGCCCACACTGAACTACTTGATCAGGAGATTCTGTCGCTGAACCAGCGCTTGGGCAGCCCGATGGCGCGGCGCCGGGCGCGGCGTGGCTAACGGCAGATCCCCTCCAGCCCCTGGCGTCCCTAATTCATCGTGGCGAGCACTGCGGGCAGGTCGCCGAGGCGCGTCAGGGTGCGGGTCGTGTCGCCGTCGAAGACGAAGATGGACAGAGCATCGGAGCCATAGTGGGTCGGGTCCTGGTTGACGCCAGTGCTCTTCGTCCCGACCCAGAGCTGCAGGACAACATAGCGGTCGAGGGAGGGCTTGCCGTCGGCGCCATAGAACAGGGCCTGGCCTTCGCTGCACAGGGTCACGTCATTGTTGGTCGGATTTGCGCCGGTGGCTGAAGAATTGCCCGAAGTCGAACCGGTGCCGCCGCTGGTATCGGTACCCTGGGTTGAATCGGACTCGCTGCCCTCATCCCCGCATTCCGCGGTCGTCCAGTCGATCTGCGCGCGCTTGCCCATTTCGCCCTGAAACCAGTCGAGCAGCCCGGCCTTGGGCAGACGGGCCTCGAACTGGCGGGCGGTCAGATGCTTGAGCAGGCTATCGGCCTGGGCGTCGTAGGGCGATTGCCCGGCCGGCTCGACCTGGGTTCCGGGGCTAGCGGCCGGTGCCGTCGAATTGCTGGTCGGTTGGCCGCCGGCCGGCTGGCTGGTCTGGGGCGACGAACTCGTCCCCTGGGCCCAGGCCACGCCTGCCGACCCCAGCAGCACAACAGCGGCAAGAATGGTTCCACGCACGGCGATCGCTTCCAAGGCCCGAATCGAAGTCTAGCCGAGGATGCGCCATTGGCGATAGCCTCGCTCGCGATGGTCGATGATTCCCGCATGGCGAGCGCCTTGCAGCATCAGCAGGCGGGCCGATTGGCCGAGGCCGAGCAGATTTGTCGCGCCGTACTTGCCGAGCAGCCCCAGGAAAGCCGGGCATGGCATTACCTCGGCATGATTGCCCATTTGAGGGGGCAGCACGGCGAGGCCGCCCAATCGCTCGAACGCGCCATGCAGCTCCAGCCACCCGATTCCGAGCTGCTCGCGCATCTCGCTTTGGTTGAGCATGCCCGTGGTGATGCGGGCCGAGCCATTGACCTGCTTCGACAGGCGCTGCGCATCGATCCTCGAAACGGCGAGGCCTTGGCCAATCTCGGCGTTTTCGCCACGGCGCGCGGCGATACGCAGGAGGCGTTGAGCGCTCTTGCCCGTGCCGCCGCGCTCAACCCGGCTTCCGCGGAGGCTGAGCTTCGCCTTGCCAATGCCCTGCGCCAGTTTAACCAACCAGCGGAAGCGATGGGTGCGGCGGCACGTGCCTTGCAGAAAGATCCGGATAATGCCCGGGTCCTGGACATGCTCGCCCAGCTGCGGCGAGATGCCGGAGACTTCGGCGATGCGATTGCCCTTCATCGCCGCGCGGTTGCAATCGATCCCGTCTTTGCCGGCGGCTGGAACAATCTGGGCAATACGCTGGCCAGGGCCGGTCAATCGGGTGATGCGCTCGCAGCCTATCGTCAGGCAATCGCCATCGCGCCCGACTTCGCCGAAGCCTGGCTCAACCTGGGACGTGGCTTGCTGGCGGCAGGACAACCGGCCGGGGCGCTAGATGCTTGCCGGCGCAACCTCGCCAAGGCCGGCGAAAGTCTCGACGCCCTCTGCATCGCGGGCGATGCCAGCAGGGCACAGGGAGATTTCGCCGGCGCGATGGCAAGCTATCGGTGTGCCATCGACAAGGGACTCGACGACAGGGGTGCCGCGCTCGGCCGGCTGTGCGATGCCATGCTCGCCGCAGGCCATTGGAACGAGCTTGCGGCACAACAGCTGCGCGCTATCGACCTGGTGCAGCGAGAAGCGGGCCAGCGCATTTCGCCATTCCTCTTCCTGCGGCTCAGCGACGATCCTCAGCTGCAGCGCAAGGCAGCAAGCGC
>DASXQK010000440.1:0-2228 GCA_036493015.1 Dongiaceae bacterium
CAGCGCCCTGGCGCTTCGGGCAAAGCCTCGCGCGAATGGGCAATCGAGGCCGCGGTGAAGGCCACCAAGGTCGCCGCCCCATCGGCGGGCGACAGTTGAGAGACGGCCGCAGGATCGAAGGCATCGCGGTCGAGGGATTTCGGGGCCGCCAAGGCGAAATAGCCATGCGACATCAGGCTGGCCAGCGCCTTGCGGTCGATGCGGCCCAATGAAGCAAGCCGGCCATCCTCATCCACCGGCCGGCCCGTATGACGAAAGGCCCAATCGTCGAGCAGCGCATTGCCGGGCCCGGTATCGAAGGCGAGCAGCGAATCTGCGTCATCGCCGATGAAACTGACATTGGCCACGCCGCCGATGTTCAGCACTGCCAGCGGCCGCGCCAGCTTCGCTGCGAGCGCCTGGTGGTAGAGCGGCACGAAGGGCGCGCCCTGGCCGCCGGCGGCCACATCGGCGCTGCGGAAATCGCTGATGGTGTCGATGCCGGTGAGCTTCGCCAGCAGCGCGCCATCGCCGATCTGCCATGTGCGCCGCTTCTCCGGTTCATGCAGGATGGTCTGGCCATGAAAGCCCAGAACCTGGATGGCGGCCGGCATCAGATCGGCCCGCTTCAACAGGCGATCGACCACGGCTGCATGACGGCGGGTCAATTCCTCGCTCACATTGGCCACGGCACCGTGGCCGCCGAGCACAGCGCGCAAACGCCCGCGGAAATCTTCCGGATAGGGCTCGCTCAGCACCGGGCCGAAGGCCACCTGGGCACGGCCATCGGTGGTGAGCAGCGCCGCATCGATACCGTCGCAGGAGGTGCCGCTCATCAGCCCCAGCGCCAGGATCGGATCGCCGATGGTCATGGGTTTTGCCGCCCGGTTGTGTTACACGCCCGTTGTGTTACATGAGCCGCCAAAATCGGCAAGGGCCCCTACCGGACGAGCAACCGGATCCAGCATGAGCGATCCCAAATCCCAGTTCCTGCGCGAATTCATCGCCCGCGGCTATTTCCATCAGTGTACCGATCTGGAGACGCTGGATAAGACCGCGCTTGCCGGCGAGCTCACCGGCTATATCGGCTTCGACGCCACAGCGGATTCATTGCATGTCGGCAGCCTGGTGCAGATCATGCTGCTGCGCCATCTCCAGCGTGCCGGTCACAAGCCCATCGTGCTGATGGGCGGCGGCACCACCAAGATCGGCGATCCGTCCGGCAAGGATGACAGCCGCAAGCTGCTGAGCGCCGATGACATCGCGCACAACATCGCCGGCATCAAGCAGATCTTCAGCCGCTTCCTCACCTTTGGCAGCGGCGCCAGCGACGCCGTGATGGTGAACAACGCGGACTGGCTCGATAAGCTCGAATACATTCCGTTCCTGCGCGATTATGGGCGGCATTTCTCCGTCAACCGCATGCTCGCCTTCGACAGCGTGAAGCTGCGGCTCGAGCGCGAGCAGCCCCTCTCCTTTCTGGAATTCAACTACATGATCCTCCAGGCCTATGACTTTCTCGAATTGTCGCGTCGCCACGGCTGCCGCCTGCAGATGGGCGGCTCCGACCAGTGGGGCAATATCGTCAATGGCGTTGAACTCGGCCGGCGTGTCGACAACCGGCTGATGTTTGGTCTGACGACCCCTCTGATCACGACATCGGGCGGCGCCAAGATGGGCAAGACCGCCGCAGGCGCCGTCTGGCTCAACCCCGACAGGCTGTCGCCCTATGACTACTGGCAATACTGGCGCGATACGTCGGATGCCGATGTCGGGCGGTTCCTGCGCATGTTCACCGATCTCCCGCTGGATGAGATCGCCCGGCTGGACGCGCTGAAGGGCCAGGAGATCAACGCTGCCAAAATAACGCTCGCAACCGAAGCAACATCCATGGCCCATGGCCGCGATGCTGCCGACGCGGCGGCGGAGACGGCGCGCCAGACCTTCGGCGAGGGAGGTGCGGGCGACGACTTGCCACGTATCGAAGTTGCCGCCAGCGACCTCGCCCGCGGCATCCCGGCCATAGATCTGTTTCTGCGCAGCGGCCTCGCCCGTTCCAAGAGCGAGGCGCGCCGGCTGGTCAAGGGCGGTGGGGCGCGGGTCAACGGCCAGGCCCTCAGCGACGAGGCCGCGGTATTGAACCGCGGCAGCGTCACTGCCGAGGGCTATATCAAGCTAAGCGCAGGCAAGAAAAAACACGCGCTGGTTCTGCCGGTCTAGCCGATGAAGCGGCTCCATATTGCCGCCTT
>DASXQK010000441.1:0-3429 GCA_036493015.1 Dongiaceae bacterium
TCTTGCCAAGACCGAGCACGGCGACGGGACGGCCGGGTTCGTGGGGAACGCGGATCATCGCAACTTCAAGGTGGCGAGACCCATCAGCGCCAGGATCGCCGCGATGATCCAGAAGCGGATGACGATGGTCGGCTCGGCCCACCCCTTTTTCTCGAAATGGTGATGCAGCGGCGCCATGCGGAAGACGCGGCGCCCGGTCATTTTGAACGAGGCCACCTGGACGATGACCGAAACGGTTTCCAGCACGAACAGGCCGCCGACGATGGCCAGCACCAGCTCGTGCTTGGCGACCACGCTGATGGCGCCAAGCGCGCCGCCAGAAGCAAGCGAGCCGGTATCGCCCATGAAAACCATGGCGGGCGGCGCGTTGAACCAGAGGAAGCCCATGCCGGCACCCACCAGCGCGCCGCAGAAGACAGCGAGCTCGCCGGCACCGGGCACGTAGTTGATCTGGAGATAGCCGGAGAAGACCGCATTGCCGGCGAGATAAGCGATGAGGGCGAAGACGCCGGCGGAGATGATGATGGGGCCGATGGCGAGCCCGTCGAGCCCGTCGGTCAGGTTCACGGCGTTGGAAGCGCCCACCATGACGAAGGCTGCGACCGGCAGGAAGAACCAGCCGAAATGGATCAGCAGTTCCTTGAAGAACGGCACCGCCAGGCTGTCATCCAGCGGTACTGGCGAGAGCTTCATGATCGCGAACGAGGCGACCAGGCCGATGGTGATCTGGGCCAGCAGCTTCAGGCGGCCGGGCAGGCCTTTGGAATTGCGCCGGGTCAGCTTCAGGAAATCGTCGCCGAAGCCGATGGCGCCGAAACCGACGGTGACGAACAGCACGACCCAGACGAAGCCGTTGCGCAGATCCGCCCAGAGCAGGGTGCTGACGGTGACCGCCAGCAGGATCAGCACGCCGCCCATGGTGGGCGTGCCCTTCTTGGTCAGCAGATGAGATTCGGGCCCGTCGCTGCGGATCGGCTGGCCTTCGCGCTGCTTGGCCTTTAGCCAGCGGATGATGGCGGGCCCGAGCAGGAAGCTGACGAGCAGGCCGGTCAGCACGGCGCCGCCGCTGCGGAAGGTCAGATAGCGAAACAGGTTGAACAGCGTGAAGTCGGGCGCGAGCGGGGCGAGGATATTATAGAACAAGGCGCCTCACTTCCCGTTGGCCCGGCGCGCGGGCCGGTCGGCGTCATTGACTCCGGAGTCTTTGACTCCGGCGTCCTCGAGCGCCAGCAAGGCTGCGACGATGGGCGCCATGCGGGTTCCGAGCGAACCTTTCACCAGCACCACATCGCCCGGCTGCACGGTGTCGAGTACCGCCGGGATCAGGCTTTCGGAATCCTTGGCATGGCCGCCGCGCAACGCCTGCGGCAGGGCCTGCTGTAATTGGTTCATCAGCGGCCCGCAGGTCAGAACCAGATCGACATGAGCGGCGACAAGAGGCCCGGCAAGCTCGGCATGCAGGCGCGGCGACGTCGTGCCCAGCTCGCGCATATCGCCCAGCACGGCGATGCGTCGGCCGCTTTGACCGACCTTGGCATGGCCCAGCACGGCAAATGCTGCGCGCATGGCGGCGGGGCTGGCGTTGTAGCTTTCGTCGATCAATTCAAAGCCGCCGCCGGGCATGGACAAGTGCCGGCGCTGGCCGCGGCCCTTGGGCGGGCTGAAGGAGGCAAGCGTGGCGGAGGCGAGGCCAAGATCGAGGCCGAGCGCGCCGACAACGGCCAGCACGCCCAGACTGTTCTGCACCCAATGCCGGCCCGGTGCGGCAAGATGGTAATCCAGGCGCCGGCCAAGGATCTCGGCCTTCACCTCGCTGCTCTGGGCATCGAGCGTGCAGCCGATCAGCCGCGCTTGCGATCCGGCATGTTCGCCGAAACCGATGATGTGCCTGATGCCGTGGCGGCGCGCATGGCCGGCCAGGCGCTCGAATTGCGGATTGTCGCGGTTCAGCACCACGGCGCCGGACGATTCCATGCCTTCGAAGATCTCGGCCTTGGCATCGGCGATGGCTTCCAGCGAGGCAAAGAATTCCAGATGCGCCGCCTCGATGGTGGTGATGATGGCGACCTCGGGCCGCACCATGCGCGAGAGCGGGCCCAGCTCGCCGGCATGGTTCATGCCGATCTCGAACACGCCGAGCGCTGCGCTCACCGGCAGCCTCGCGAGCGACAGCGGCACGCCCCAATGGTTGTTCAGGCTGCCGGCATTGGCGAAGGTCTCGGCCTGGCTCGACAGCGCCAGGCGCAGCGCTTCCTTGGTGCCGGTCTTGCCCACGCTGCCGGTCACGCCCACCAGCCGCGCCTTGCTGCGCGCGCGTCCGGCAAGCCCAAGGCGCGTCAGCGCCGCGAGCGTCTCATCCACCATCAGCAGCGGCGCATTGGCGAGCAGCCCCGCCGGCCGGCGATGAGCCATGGCGGCCACCGCCCCCTTGGCGAGTGCTGCTGCAATAAAGTCATGGCCATCGAAACTCGGGCCCGCCAGCGCCACGAACAGATCGCCCGGCTGCACGGTGCGGCTGTCGATGGAAATGCCGCTTGCTTCCCACGGTCCGCCATTCTGGCTGACGGCGTAGCCCCTGGTGGCGTTGGCGGCGTCGGCCAAGGTCCAGAGCGCCGTCACGCCTTCCCACCCGCGAGATCGCGCACGGCCGCGCGGGCTTCCTCGCTGTCGTCGAAGGGATGGGTGACCCCGGCAACCGTCTGGCCCGTTTCATGACCCTTGCCGGCGATGACCAGCAGATCGTCAGGCCTCAGTTCGTTGATGGCGGCGCGGATCGCCTGATGGCGGTCGCCGATCTCGCGCGCGTGTTTCGTCGCCGCCATGATCTCGGCGCGGATCGCAGCCGGATCTTCGCTGCGCGGATTGTCGTCGGTGACGATGACGCGATCGGCCAGGCGCTCGGCGATCTCGCCCATTTGCGGGCGCTTGCCCCGGTCGCGATCGCCCCCGCAGCCGAAGACGACGGAAAGCTTGCCCCTGGCATGGGGGCGCAACGCGGCCAGCACGGCTTCGAGTGCCGCCGGCTTATGCGCGTAATCGACATAGATGGGCGCGCCGTTGGGGTGGGTCGCCACATGCTCGATGCGGCCATGCACGCCGCGAAGGCTGGATACTGCACCGAGTACCGCCTCGGTCGATTCGCCATCGGCGATGATCAGGCCGAGTGCGGCCAGCAGATTGTCCGCCTGGAACGATCCGGCGACGGGGAAGAACACATTGGCGCGCCTGCCGAAGACATCGAGGACCAGCTGCTGGCCTTCGCGATGCGGGCGCTGGCCCAGTAACTGTACATCGCCGCCGTTGCGCCCGAAGCGGATGATGCGGTGATTGCGGTCACGGCAGGCCGCGGCGAGGCTCTCGAACTCCGGCGCGTCGGCGTTCAACACTGCCACATGGCCCGGCTCCATCACCTCGCTGAACAGACGAAGT
>DASXQK010000442.1:0-8067 GCA_036493015.1 Dongiaceae bacterium
TATCCGCTCGATTCGCTGATGCTGCTGGCGGGCGGTGGCGGCGGTGCGGGCGAATATGGCGGCTTCGGCGAGGTAGAGTGGCAGCCCTTCCAACATCGAGATCCAGGGGCCACCCTGTTCCTCGAGGGCATGGCCGGCGCCGATGAAAGCGCCGCTGCCTTTGCCGGCTTCCGCTACCACTTTGGCGCCGGCAACACCCTGGAGATGCGCCACCGCCACGAACTGCCGCTGCGTAACACGCTCTGCGGCATGGAGCAGTTCATCGCTCCCGGCTCCAACATCATCAATATTTTCGTGCCGGAATAAGGCGTCGTTTGGCTGAGACATGATCGCCCCGGGTGCCTTCACCCGGGGCGATTGCCATTCAGCGGCCGAAGACGCGCTTGAAGATCCGGTCGACCTGTTTGGTATGATAGGAAAGGTTGAAGCAGGCCGCGAGTTTCGCCGGCTTGATACGGCCTGCGATCTCGGGATCGCTCTTCAGCAGGCCGAGAAAATCCAGTCGCTTTTCCCAGGACCGCATGGCATTGCGCTGCACCGCGCGATAAGCCTCCTCGCGCCCCATGCCCGCCTGGGTCAGCGCCAGCAGCACGCGCTGCGAATGAACCAGCCCGCCGAACAGATCGAGATTGCGGCGCATGGCGTCCGGATAGACCACCAGCTTGTCGATCACGCCGGCGAGCCGCGCCAGGGCAAAATCCAGCGCGATGGTCGCATCCGGCGCGTTCACCCGCTCCACCGCCGAGTGCGAAATGTCTCGCTCATGCCACAACGCGATGTTCTCCAGCGCCGGCGTCACCGCGGCGCGGATCAGGCGCGCCAGGCCGGTCAGGTTTTCCGTCAGTACCGGGTTGCGCTTATGTGGCATGGCCGAAGAGCCCTTTTGCCCGGGGCTGAAATACTCCTCGGCTTCGCGCACTTCGCTGCGCTGCAAATGGCGGATTTCGATCGCCAGGTTCTCGATGGAGCCGGCGATGACGCCGAGCGTGGCGAAGAACATCGCGTGGCGATCGCGCGGGATGATCTGAGTCGAGATCGGCTCGACGGTCAACCCCATCTGCCTGGCGACATGGCGCTCCACCGCCGGATCGATATTGGCGAATGTGCCGACCGCGCCGGAGATCGCACATGTCGCGATCTCACGCTGGGCCGCCAGCAGCCGCTCGCGCGCCCGTTCGAAAGCGGCGTAATGGCCCGCAAGCTTCAGCCCGAAGGTCGTCGGCTCGGCATGAATGCCGTGGCTGCGGCCGATGCAGAGCGTGTTCTTGTGCTCCAGTGCGCGCCGCTTGAGCGCCGCCAGAAGCGCATCGAGATCGGCCAGCAGGATGTCTGCTGCCTGTTTCAGCTGCACCGCAAGACAGGTATCGAGCACGTCGGAGGAGGTCATGCCCTGATGCATGAACCGCGCCGGCGGCCCGATATGCTCGGCAAGATTGGTCAGGAAGGCGATGACGTCATGCCTGGTCTCGCGCTCGATCTCATCGATGCGCGCCGCATCGAACTTGCCGCGCTTCCAGACCGCCGCCGCCGCCTTCTTCGGAATGACGCCGAGAGCAGCCTGCGCATCGCAGGCATGGGCTTCGATCTCGAACCAGATGCGATAGCGGTTATCCGGCTCCCAGATCGCGGCCATTTGCGGGCGGCTGTAACGCGGAATCATCGGCTGTCTTTCCGTCCTTACGCCATGCCGTTGCGTTTTTTCCAATCGACCGGATAGAGGGCGTAGCAGACCACCGACTTTTCGCCCTCATAGACGATCGCCGTCTTTTCGGGGATCCAGATGACATCGCCCGGCCGGCCCTCGAAAACCTGCTTGCCCGCGCGCAGGCGGAACAGGCCCTCGATTACCACGATCATCTCGTCGTAAAGCACCGTCCATTCGATGGCGCAGCCATCGAATGTGGCGAGGCCCACGCCCATGGTTTTGCTGAGGTCGGCGCCGACAAGACGGGCAATGGTCGCCTTGCCGGGCGGGCCGGCATAGGCCTCGAACGTCATGGCGTTACGCTTGAAGAGCTGGACCGCGCCCATTGCCGATTCCTTGCTTATGCATATGGTCGGACGCTAACGCAGCGCTATCGGCGCCGCAACTGCGCCAGCATGATGCCGGCAAGCACCAGCGCGCCGCCGATCAGCTGCTGCATGGTGGGCGCAATGCCCATGGCCGTGGTAATCAGGATCGCGGTGATGGGCATCAGATTCATGAACAGGGCGGCGATAACGGCGCCCAGCTTGTTGACGCCGTAATGCCAGAGGATATTGCCGATCATGACCGGCACCAGGGCCAGCCAGATGAATAGGCCATAGTCGAAGGTGGTCGTGGGGACCGCCGGCGGAAACTGAGCTGCGCCGAAAAAGCTCGCGACCAGATAGGCGCCGATGAGCGTGGCGGATGCCGTCACCGTCGTCATGGTGGTGATGCGGATCTGCGAGCAGCCGAGCAGCCAGCGCTGTGCGGTAATCGAATACCAGGCCCAACAGGCTTGAGCGGCGATGATGAAAAGTTCTCCACCCCGAATATCGAACGGTATTCCGCTCAGGCTCGGATCATATGTGGCATAGGTGCAGCCGATAATCGTGAGGAGAATTCCCGGAATCATGTTCCGCGGCATCGCCAGACGATAGGCGATCCAGCCGACGAAGGCAGTGACCACCGGGCTGGACGCGCTCAGGATCACCGCCGTCACCGGATTGGAATGCTGGATACCGATCGTAAAGAGCGGCGCAAACATGCCAATGCCAACGGTTCCCAGCAGCCACCAGCGCCAGGGCGCCATGCCCGCGAACCATGGCGAGCGTCCCTCGACTACTCGCAGCAGCAGCATCGGGGGAATCGGTAGGCAATAGCGCACCGCCGCGAGGAAGAAAGGATCCCAACCCACCAACAGATGGGTCATGGATGGGATCATGGTGCCCCAGGAAAGGGCGACCAGCAGCATGCCGAGATTGGCAGCCAGCATGGGGGGAACTCGGATCAGGGAAAACGCGGGACGTGGCGGCGGCGCAAGCGGCGACAATCTGGCAGAGCGTCGCTAAAGTCGTCAAATCACATGCCGATCAGCCTGAGGATCCCATGACCTATCAGACGATCCTGTTCGAGAACCGCGGCCCTATCGGTCTGCTCACCTTCAATCGGCCCGACCAGTTGAACGCCTTCAACAAGGCGATGGTGGACGAGGTCAATCATCTGCTGGACCAGGTGGAGAAGGATGAAAACACCCGCGTATTGGTGGTCGCCGGCGCGGGCCGCGCCTTCAGCGCCGGCTTCGATCTGAAGGAAGGCTATAACAGGCCGTGGCAGAGCGTGGCCGATGTGACGCCGACGTTGAAGGCGGATTTCGATTTCATCATGCGCTTCTGGCATCTCAACCGGCCGACCATTGCCGCCGTGCACGGCTATGCGCTTGCCGGCGCCTGCGAGCTTGCCATGGCCTGCGACATCACCATCGCCGCCGACGGTACCCGCTTCGGCGAGCCGGAGCTGCGCTTCGGCAGCGGCATCGTAGCATTGCTGATGCCCTGGCTAAGCGGCCCGAAGAAGGCAAAGGAATTCCTTCTGACTGGCAACGACCGGATCGACGCGGCCGAGGCACTCGCCTGCGGCCTCATAAATCGTGTCGTGCCATTCGGCAGCGAGCTGGATGCGGCGCTGGCGATGGCGCGCGAGATCGCGCTGAACGACCGCCTCAAGGTCGCCATGACCAAACGGGCGATCAATCGCGGCTACGAGATGATGGGCATGTTGAATGCTCTGGAGATGGGCCTGGAGACCGATATCCAGATCGAAGCGCTGCAGACGCCGGAGGGCCAGGAGTTCAAGGCCATTTCCAAGCGCGACGGGCTGAAGGCCGCACTCACCTGGCGCGATGCGCGCTTCGCCAAACCGCCGGCAACGGAAGGCTAACCCATCAAAGTATCGCGGGGGTGACCTTGCCGCTATTCGCCCCAATCGGTATGGTGCGAAAACGCCGTTATCCCGCAAGGAAATTGCCATGTTCCACGGATCGCTCGTCGCCCTGATCACGCCATTTCGCAACGGTGAAGTGGACGAGGCCGCCTTTCAGCGGCTCGTCGACTGGCAGATCAAAGAGGGCACGGACGCGCTGGTTCCTTGTGGCACCACCGGCGAGTCGCCGACGCTCTCCCATGCCGAGCACATGCGGGTGGTGGAGCTTTGCATCGAAGCGGCCGCCGGCCGGGTGCCGGTGATCGCCGGCACCGGCTCCAACTCGACCGCCGAGGCAATCCACCTGACCCGCCACGCCAAGCAGGCGGGTGCGAACGCCGCATTGGTGGTCATGCCCTATTACAACAAGCCCACGCCCGAGGGGCAGTATCGCCACTTCAAGGCGATCCACGACGCCGCCGACATTCCGATCATCATCTACAACATCCCCGGGCGCAGCGTCGTCGACATGTCGATCGAGACGATGGCAAAGCTGGCGAAGCTTCCCAATATCATGGGCGTCAAGGACGCGACCAACGATCTGGCGCGGCCTGTGCGCACCAAGAACGCCATCGGTCCGGATTTCTGCATGCTGTCGGGCGAGGACGCCACCATCATGGCCTTCCTGGCCCAAGGCGGACATGGCTGCATCTCGGTCACCGCGAATGTCGCGCCGCGCCTGTTGTCGGAGATGCATGGCGCCTGGCAGCGCGGCGACGTGAAGGCGGCGATGTCGATCAATGAGCGGCTGACGCCGCTGCATGAGGCGCTGTTCTGCGAGGCGAGCCCCGGCCCGGTCAAATATGCGGCAAACCTGCTCGGACATTGCCAGGCCGATCTGCGGCTACCGCTCTGCGAAATCGCCGAGGCGAGCAAGCAAAAGGTGCAGCGCGCACTCGCTTCCGCCGGACTCGCCAACTAACGCGGCCAACCAGACCGAATGGCCAAAGACGAGCCCCGCAGCGTCGCGCAGAATCGCAAGGCGCGGCACGACTATTTCATCGAGGACACGCTGGAGGCCGGCATGATGCTGCTGGGCAGCGAGGTCAAGTCGCTGCGCGACGGCCGGGCCAGCATCGCCGAAGCCTTTGCCGCCGAAAAGAACGGCGAGCTGTTCCTGATCAATGCCAACATTCCCGAATACGCCGCCGCCAACCGGTTCAACCATGCGCCCAAACGTCCGCGCAAACTGCTGCTGCGAAAGCGCGAGGTCGAGAAACTGCAGGGGCGGATCAGCCGCGATGGCATGACGGTTGTGCCGCTATCGATCTATTTCAATGCCCGCGGCATCGCCAAATGCCAGCTCGGCGTGGCCAAGGGCAAGCGCCAGCAGGATAAGCGCGAGACGATCAAGAAGCGCGACTGGCAGCGCGAACAGGCGCGCCTGCTGCGCTCGCGCAACCGCTAGGCGCTGTGGTGAGGCGCTGGGGCTCGCGGCTACTTTGGACTCTCTTGGTCACTGCATTCGCCTTCGGCATCTTCCAGTTGATCGGCCCCGAACGCGTGTGGGCGCTGTTCGGTCCGGCGGATCTGGGACCTGTAACTTTCGAGACACTCCAGCGCCGAGCGACGCCCAACGATGCGCTGGCCTGTCCGCCACATCTCTGCCAGGCGAAAGCCGATGTGACGTCTCCGGCATTCACCGTAACCGCCAACGATCTTCGCCTGGCCTTTGCCCGGGCCATCGCCGATGAACCGCGCCTGGTCAAGCTTGATTCGAACGATGCAGCGCTGACGGAGCGCTATGTTCAGCGTTCGCGGCTAATGCGCTATCCCGACACCATTGTCGTTCGCTTTATCGATCTGCCGGATGGCCGATCGACCATCGCGCTCTATTCGCGCTCGCAACTGGGCAAGGGCGATATGGGCGTCAATCTCGCCCGCATCCACCGCTGGCTTGCCGCCCTCGAGGCGCAGACCCCCGCGGCCACCGTCCCTTAACGGAATCTGGTTACGCTCGCCCGATCGGGAGAAACGCGATGCGACACCCGCCGCCTGCCGTCGTCGAAGCGCTGGATCTGAGCAGGCCCGCACCCATGGAAGGTGCCGGCGCCTATAACCGCAACTCGCGCGTACAAGCCGGCGGCTTGCGGCCCGCCATACCGCTGCTGGAAGAGGCAGCCCGGAACGTATCGCTGGCGCCGGGAGGCGAGCCGGTCGTCATCGCCGATTACGGGGCCGCGAGCGGCCATAACTCGATGGCGCCCATGTCTGCGGCCATCGCCGTCCTGCGCCGGCGCATCGCCAGCGACCGTGCAGTCTCCGTCATCCACACCGATGTGCCGGATAATGATTTCGCCGTTCTGTTTCGGGCCATCGAGAACGATCCCGACAGCTATCGGCGCGGAACGGCGGCCGTCTTTTCTGCCGCGGTCGGCCAGTCCTTCTACGAACAGATCCTGCCCGCCAACAGCGTGACCCTGGGCTGGAGTTCCTGGGCGGTGCAGTGGCTGAGCCGCACGCCGGGACCGATTCCTGACCAGATTCAGATTTCCTGCAGCAGCGATGGCGCCGCCCGCGCTGCCTATGCGCAGCAGGCCGCCGAAGACTGGCGACAGTTCCTGATTCATCGTGCAAGCGAGCTGCGGCCCGGCGGCCGTCTTGTCGTCATCACCATGGCGCTGAAGGATGACGGCGGCTTTGGCTATGAACTTCTTATGCCGGCGCTCTATGGATCGCTGCTTGATCTTGTCGGCGAGGGCCTTCTCAAGGAGAGCGAGGTCGAGCGCATGGTGATCCCCACCGTCGGCCGCCGGCGTGCCGATTTCCTCGCCCCCTTCGGCTCATCCGGCCAATTCGGTTCGCTCGCCGTCGAGATGGCGGATGTCTTTTCCGGGGAAGATGGGATCTGGGCCGCGTACGAGCGTGACCGCGACGCCGTTGCCTTTGGCGCGCGATGGGCCGCCTTCAGCCGGGCTTCGGTGTTCCAGACATTGTCGCTGGGGCTCGATGAGGGCCATGCCGACCCGCGCGCGGGCGCGTTCGTTGCGGCCCTGCAAGAGCGGGTTTCGGCCAAGCTGGCAGTGCGGCCGGCGCAAATGAGTCTGCCGCTCGCCCGCCTGGTTCTGGTTAAGAAAGAGGGCTGATCAAGCCAGTACGCTTGCCCATTATATTGGTATGGCAGTCAATTTAAATTTCCAGCAAATCCGCCGGCCCTGCGCAAACCCTTGTATTTAGCTACTTGTGAAGTATTGCGAATTGGGTAACTGTCGGGGATGGCACGAATGTCTCTCTACAATGCGGAGACGGAGTGCCGCCGGCGGGGCGAATTCGAGGCCGGGAGATTACGGGGCTAACGAAAACGAACGGGATCTAGTTATCACCCGGCGACCGGCGTGACAGACAACCCGTCCAGGACTGACACAGGGACACACCAAAGGGAGACGGCACTATGACGACGCATCGCCGACAATTATTGATGACGACTCTGGGCGCGCTCGCGCTCGCTGCCTTTGCTACGCCGGCCACCTTCGTTCCGGCCCATGCGCAGGCCAAGGAAGTCACCATCGGTATCGAACTGCCGCTGACCGGCGCCGACGCCGATGGGGCTTTGCGCATCAAGAACGGCGCCCTGATGGCGATCGACGACATCAACGCCAAGGGCGGCGCGGGCGGCTACAAAATCAATGTCAGCGTGCTGGACAGCGGCACGTCGACGGCCGGCCAGTACGATCCCGCCCAGGCCGCCACCAATGCCAAGAAGTTCGTCGCCGATCCGGCCGTGGTTGCGATCGTCGGCCCGGAAATGTCGGGCGAAGGCAAGGCCATGACGCCAATTCTCTCGGCCGCCAACCTCGCGGCGATCACGCCCTCGTCGACCAACCCGGACATCACCGATCCGAAATTTGCCGGCCAGTTCAAGCCGGGCGGCAAGGCGATCTATTTCCGCACGGTCACGACGGACGCCTACCAGGGCCCGAACATGGCCAACTACATGCGCGATACGCTGAAGGTGAAGTCGGTCTACATCCTCGACGATTCGGGCGCCTATGGCGTCGGCATGGCGAATGCTTTCGAAGCCCAGGCCAAGAAGATCGGCCTGAATGTGATGGGCCATGACCAGCTCGACCCGAAGGAAGCCGACTACACGACGGTTCTGACCAAGATCAAGGGCCTGAACC
>DASXQK010000443.1:0-14000 GCA_036493015.1 Dongiaceae bacterium
GGGCCAGTTCGTGCCGATAAGGGCGCGTGGCGCAATCGCCAGCAGCCGCAGCGACAGGCGATGCGCGGTTTCCGGCGGCAGAAGGCGCAGCAGCCGCGTGGCAGCGTCGGTAAGGGCGCGCATGGCGGCGCGACCCTAGCAACTGGGACTCCGCTTTTCCAGATGACAAGCGCCGAGGCGCGGCCGAACATCCGCCCCATGCTGAAACATGCCCCCAAATGCTGAAACACGCCGACATCTGGCGCGCGATCGACCGGCTGGCGGCTAAGCATGGCCTGACGCCCTCGGGCCTTGCCCGGCGGGCCAAGCTCGACGCGACCTCATTCAACAAGAGCAAGCGCATTACCCGTGACGGCAAGGCCCGCTGGCCCACCACCGAGAGCCTCGCCAAGGTGTTGACGGCAACTGGCGATTCGATGACCGATTTCGTGGCGCTGCTGGGCGCGCGGCCCGCCACCCGCCGCCTGCCGGTCATCGGCTATGCCCAGGCGGGCGCCCAAGGTTATTTCGACGATGCCGGCTACCCCGTGGGCCGCGGCTGGGACGAGGTGGATTTTCCCGATCTGCGCGACCCCGCGGCTTACGCGCTGGAGGTTAGCGGCGACAGCATGGCACCCGCCTATCGCGACGGCGATCGCATCGTCGTCTCGCCCGCAGCCCAGATTCGCCGCGGCGACCGCGTCGTTGTGCGTACCCGCAAGGGCGAGGTGATGGCCAAGCAACTGCTGCGCCAGTCGGCGCAGAA
Source organism: Dongiaceae bacterium (assembly GCA_036493015.1). GTDB lineage: Bacteria > Pseudomonadota > Alphaproteobacteria > Dongiales > Dongiaceae > DASXQK01. The sequence continues at coordinate 746 of DASXQK010000443.1, forward strand.
GATCGAGCTCGGCTCCCTCAATCCGCGCCACCTGACCCGCGTACTGGAGATGGAAGAGGTGCGATGGATCGCGCGTATATTGTGGGTCAGCCAGTAGAGGAATAAATTCCTTTACAAAAAGGCGCCGCCCATGGTCCAATGGGAGGTGCGGTCCTATGACCTCTTCCGACATCTCGAGCGACGCTTCGACGGCGAAATGCCCGACGATCTCCGCCGCGTGGCGCTGGCCGGCGGCGAAGCCGCACTGCTGAGCGCCAGCAGAGAGGCCAACAGCCGCTGCGTCGACCGGCTGGCGCTCACGGCCGTTCGAGCCACAGCTGCCCGCCGCGATCACGAAGGGGCAATCGCCCTATGGCGCCGCGAGGGCCTTGCCTGGCGCCGGGAAGCGGGCGACAGCACCTGAATTTGATTCTAGGCTTTCCCGCCGGGCATCGGACCCGACAGGAGAGAGCCATGAAGACCCGCCACGTGATCGCCTTGTCGCTTCTCGCCGGCGTGGCATTCGGCGCCGGCGCTGTGCAGGTGCTGCACGCCCAGGCCAAGCCGCCCGCCTATGTCGTGGCGGAAATCGACGTGCATGACGCTGCTTACGACAAGGAATATGTGCCGGGCGCCATCAAGGCGATCATCCAGGGCGGCGGCACCTATATTGTCCGCGGCGGTGCCACGGCCAGCTTCTTCGGCGAACCGCCCAAGCCGCGCGTCGCCATCATGGTCTTTGCGAACATGGAGGCAGCAAAAGCCGCGTTCAGCTCACCCGCCTATCTCGAAGCCAAGAAGGCCGGCGACAAATATGCGAGCTTCCGCGTCTATGCCGTCGAGGGCATGGCACCCTGACGCCATGAGCGATCTCGACAAATACCTGATCCAGCTGCGCCGCGAGCTGACGCGCTCGCAGGCGCGTCTTTCACGTGCCGAGCGCCAGCGCGACCGCCTGCTGGAAGAGAACGCCGGTCTACGCCAGCGGCTCACGCTGCGGACCACACCCCACAGCCGCAAGCCACGCGCCCGCAAACCCATCGCGAAAAAGTCGTAGCAGACCGGCGCTCGCCGGGGGTTGGAGAAGCAATCTGGCTCGGCTAAGCTTCCTTCCATGGCACATGGACCTGTAGATAACGCTTGGCACTTCGTCGACGGCAAATGGATCGCCGGCGATCCGAAAATCCTCAGCGCCTGGGCGCATGCCACTTGGCTCGGCTCCTCCATCTTCGACGGCGCCCGCGCCTTCGAAGGGGTGACGCCCGATCTCGACAAGCATTGCCAGCGTGCGCTGCGCTCGGCCCTGGCGCTGGGCCTCAAATCGCCGATGTCCGCCGGACAGATCGAGGAAATCCTGCGCGAAGGTATCGCCAAATTCCCCAAGGGCACGCCGCTTTATCTGCGCCCCTTCATGTGGGGCCAGGATGGCTGGATGGCGCCCGATCCGGCGAGCACCCAGATCTCGATCTCGGTGGTGCAGACGCCGATGCCCGATCCGGCCACGGGCGCCTCCTGCACGCTCTCGAAATGGCGCCGGCCCTCGCCGGAGATGGCGCCGACCGATGCCAAGGCCGTCTGTCTCTATGCCCAGGCCGGTCGCGCCAGCGCCGAAGCAAAGGTCAAGGGCTTCGATGAAGGCGTCATGCTAGACCCTCTGGGCCATGTCGCGGAGTTCGCCTCCGCCAATCTGTGGATCGCGAAGGACGGTGCCGCCCACACGCCTATCGCTAATGGCTGTTTTCTGAGCGGCATCACCCGCGCCCGGGTAATCGCTCTGCTGCGCAAGGCCGGGATTGCGGTCTATGAGCGCACGCTGGATTACCAGGATCTGCTCGATGCCGACGAGATCTTCTCCAGCGGCAATTTCGGCAAGGTCATGCCCTATACGAAGATCGACAACCGCTCTTTGCAGCCGGGACCGATTTTCCGCCGCGCCCGCGAGCTGTACTGGGAATTCGCCCATAGCTGAGCGGGCTGAATTGGCGCGGCATTAGATACTGTCACCCCGACCCTGCCATCGATCCGCTTTGCGGCTCGATCCCTCAGGCTCGCGCGCCTCTTCGGCGCGCTAGGGAGCAGCCGCTACCGCAAGCCTAAGCCGCGTTGAGATTCTCGCCAGCCAGCACGCGGTGGATGAGGGCGATGGTTTCCTTGACGCCATAGAGCGCGATGAAGCTCCCCATGCGCGGGCCGGTGCTCTGCCCGATCAGCGTCTCGTAGAGCGCCTGGAACCAGGCGCGCAGATCGGCGAAGGGGTGACGCTTGCCCACGGCGTAGACGATGTTCTGGATATCCTCGGCGGACGCACCCGGCGCCAGCGCTTCCAGTTCACCCGAAAGATCGGTCAGCGCGGCACGCTCCATCTCGCTGGGCGCGCGATAGCGTTTCGTGGGAATCACCACGTCACGGTAATAGGCCAGCGCATGCCCCACCAGCCGGTCGAGCAGCGGCTGGTTCTGCGGATTGGCATCGGGCACGTAGCGCGAGATGTAGCCCCACAGTGCCGCCTTGTCCGAGGCATTGGCCACGCTGGCCAGGTTCAACAGGATGCCGAAACTCAGCGGCAGCCCGCCCGCCGGCGGCTTGCCGTCATGGATATGCCAGGCCGGATTCTCCATCTGCTGCGCCGGCGCCTCGGCCGGATACTTCTCAATGAAGGCGAGATAATCGTCGACGGCGCGCGGGATCACATCGAAAAACAGGCGCTTGGCCGCACGCGGCTTCTGATACATGAACAGCGACAGGCTTTCCGGCGGTGCGTAGGTCAGCCATTCATCGACACTCAGTCCATTGCCCTTGGACTTCGAGATCTTCTGGCCCTGCTCGTCGAGGAAGAGTTCGTAGTTGAAGCCCTCCGGCGGGCGGCTGCCGAGAATGCGGCAGATCTTGTTGCCAAGATCGACCGAGGGAATCAGGTCCTTGCCCGACATCTCGTAATCGACGCCGAGTGCATGCCAGCGCATGGCCCAGTCGGGCTTCCATTGCAGCTTGCACTGGCCCCCGGTTATCAGCTGCTCGGTCAGCGTGCCATCCTCGTCGCGATAAACGATCGAATGCGAATCCTTGCGCAACTCCAGGATCGGCACCTGCAGCACGCGGCCGGTCTTGGGCGAGATGGGCAGGAAGGGGCTGTAGGTCTGCTGCCGCTCGTCGCCCAAGGTGGGCAGCATCACCGCCATGATCTCGTCGTAGTGATCGAATACGTCGATCAGCCCCGCATCCAGCCGGCCGCTCATATACCACTCGGTCGAGCTCTGAAATTCGTAGTCGAAGCCGAAGCCGTCGAGAAATCGGCGCAGCATGGCGTTGTTATGCGCGCCGAAGCTCTCGAACTTGCCGAAGGGATCGGGGATGCGGGTCAGCGGCTTGCCCAGATACTCGCGCAGCATCTCCGGGTTCGGGATGTTGTCCGGCACCTTGCGCAGGCCATCCATATCGTCGGAAAAGGCGAAGAGCCGCGTCGGCAGATCGGACATGCGCCGGAAGGCCTGGCGCACCATGGTCGTGCGCACCACCTCGCCGAATGTCCCGATATGCGGCAGGCCCGAGGGGCCATAGCCCGTCTCGAACAGCACGTAACCCTTGGCGGGCGGCCCATCCTTGTAGCGGGCCACCAGCTTGCGGGCTTCCTCGAAAGGCCAGGCCCGCGCCGCCAAAGCGAATGTTCTCTCGTCGCTCATCGTCTCATTTTTCTGCAACACAACCGCCGGAACCTATGGGCCGCGGCGCGGCGCGTCAACCGTTACCGGCGCCAGGTAGTAGTCAGTTTGAAATCTGAATCCTTCTGGCTCCATTTGCGCCTAGCGCCATATTTGGGAAATGAAACGACGAATTTGGTCTCGCATTGCCATAGCCGGTATAGGGGCGGCGCTATACTTCATCGCCAGGCTAGTACTCGGTGAGTCCGTAATGACTTCGCCGTTTACAAGAGTGGCGATTATCGGATTTCTCGTTGTGTGCTTCGTCATCGACCGTAGTGGTCGCGCTAATTGTAACAAGACCTCTCGAACGCCCTCGTGATCCCATCGCACTCGCGAAGCTCCGATATAGCCATGGGCCAAACTATCGAGCGCGAGCTCGCCAGATTGCCGGTCAATACGAGGGCGAACGAACAGGGCAAAGCCCGCAACCGCTGAATTTCGCCCGCAGCCGTTCAACGTGCTGTATTCCCTGCCGCTGGCCGCTTAAAATCCCGCGCTCATGTCAGCCCCATCCCGCTCGCCCGTGATTCCCGAAGCGCCGGTGCTTGCCGTTGGATTTGCCGCCGCCGCCTGGCTCGACACGGCCGGTGAGGTCGCCCTGATCGCACCCCGGGATGCCGCGAGCCGCGTGGCCAGCGTCCGGCCCATCGTCTGCCACGGGCCGGCCACGGCGCGGCGCCTCGGCATCGAGCGCTTTGCCTGTTTCGATCTGCTGGAGCTGTTCGCCTTTGTACGGCCGGCGCGGTTCTGCATACCGACGCCCCGCGGCCTGGCAGAGGCGCTGGGCCTGGCCACCCCCCACGGGCTCGAAGATGAGGCGATTGCCCTCCATAACGTCACGCGCGGCCTGATGGCCGAGCTTGGCGCCACCACGCCCGATCCCCGGCTCTCGCGCCTCGCCTGGACCATGGCGCGGGCGGGATGGTCTTGGGGTCCCGCCGTGCTGGGCACGCTGGGCCTTGCAAGCGAGGCCGGCGACAAGGGCAGTGGCCTCGATGTCTGGTCGAAGCTGCCGGAATGGCAGGATTACGCGCCACCGCCGCCGCCCGGCAGCGAGCCGGTCGAGCCGGCCGAAGCGCGCAAGCGCCTGGCGATGCTGCTGGGCGAGGGCGCCGAAGCGCGGCCGGAGCAGGCGGATTACGCGTCGGCCGTAGCATCCGCCTTTGCCCCGCGGCTGGCCGAGGGCGAGCCGCAATTCGTGCTGGCGGAAGCCGGCACCGGTGTGGGCAAGACGCTGGGCTATATCGCGCCCGCGAGCCTGTGGGCCGAGCGCAATGACGGCACGGTTTGGATCTCCACATACACGCGCAACCTGCAGCACCAGATCGATGGCGAGCTCGACCGGCTCTACCCCACCCGCAGCCGCAAGATCGAGAAGACCGTCATCCGCAAGGGCCGCGAGAATTATCTCTGCCTGCTGAACTACGAGGAGGCCGCGCGCGGCCTGCTGACGCGCGCGGGCGATGCTGTACCGCTGGGACTGGTCGCGCGCTGGGCGGGGGCAACCCGCGACGGCGACATCGCCGGCGGCGATTTTCCCGGCTGGCTGGTCGACCTGATCGGGCGCAACCGCAGCCTCGGCCTCGCCGACCGGCGCGGCGAATGCATCTATTCGGCCTGCGATCACTACCGCAAATGCTTCATCGAGCGCAGCGTGCGCCGGGCCCGGCGCGCCAGCATCGTCATCGCCAATCACGCGCTGACGATGATCCAGGCGGCGCGCAGCGGCGAGGGCGATAACGACCTGCCCTCGCGCTACATCTTCGACGAGGGCCACCATCTGTTTGACGCCGCCGACAGCGCCTTTGCCGGCCATCTCACGGGGCTGGAGACGGCGGATATGCGCCGCTGGCTGATCGGCGCGGATTCCGGCCGCCTGCGCGGGTTGAGGCGCCGCGTCGAAGACCTTGTCGCCGGCGATTCCGCAGCAAGCGAAGCCCTGCAGGCGATCCTGGAAGCGGCCCGTATGCTGCCCGGCGAAAGCTGGCAGCGGCGCGTCAGCGAAGGCTCGCCCAGCGGGCCGCTGGAGCGGTTCCTGATCGAAGTACGCGTACTGGTGCGGGCGCGCACCAAATCAGTCGATAGCCCTCATGGGCTGGAGGCCGATTGCACGGCGCCCCATGAGCGATTGGTGGAACAGGGTGCGGCGCTGGGCAAGGCGCTCGACGGTCTGCTGCGGCCCATGCGGGCCCTCGCTCAGCGCCTCGCCCAGCGCCTGGTGGACGAGGCCGATACGATGGATACGCCGACCCGCCAGCGCATCGAGGCGGTGACCCGCGGCCTGAAGCGGCGCGCCGATCTGGAGATCGCGGCATGGCGCGACATGCTGGCCGGACTCGGCCAGCCGACGCCGCGCGAATTCACCGATTGGTTCGGCGTCGAGCGCATCGACGGGCGCGATATCGATATCGGCTTCTATCGCCACTGGGTCGACCCCACCGTGCCGTTCATCGCTGCCGTGGCGCTGCCGGCCCAGGGTGTTCTGGTGACCTCGGCCACGCTCACCGATGGTCGTGGCGACGAGGCCGCCGACTGGGCGAGTGCGGAAGCGCGCACCGGCGCACGGCATCTGCCATCTTCGATACGCGTGCGCGTTGCCTCGCCTTTCGATTACCCAACCCAGACCCGCATCCTGGTGATAACCGACATCGACAAGCGCGACCCCGACCAGGTGGCCGCCGCCTATCGCGCGCTGTTCCTGGCCTCGGGTGGCGGGGCGCTGGGAATCTTCACCGCCATCGAGCGGATGCGCGCCGTGCATCGGCGGATCGCCGCCGACCTCGATTCCGCGGGCCTGCCGCTGCTGGCCCAGCATATCGACGGGCTATCGACCAACACGCTGGTCGATATATTCCGCGCCGAGGAGGATGCCTGCCTGCTCGGTACCGATGCGGTGCGCGACGGCGTCGACGTGCCGGGCCGCTCGCTGCGCCTCATCGTCTTCGACCGCGTGCCCTGGCCCCGGCCCACCATCCTGCATCGTTCGCGCAAGGCGGCCTTCGGCGGCACGGATTACGACGACGCCCTGACGAGGCTGCGCCTGAAACAGGCCTTCGGCCGGCTGATCCGGCGTGCCACCGATCGCGGCGTGTTCGTGTTGCTGGACCGCGCGCTGCCATCGCGCCTGGCAGCCGCATTTCCCGATGGCGTGGAGCTGCGCCGCACGGGCCTGGCCGATGCCGTGGCGCTGACGCGGGATTTTCTCGCGCATGAGCGGCCGGCCCACACGCCCCAAGAGTAGCCCGCTCGCGCGAACGCGCCTAAACTCGCATGGCCGAGGGGCAAGACATGGGGAGCGTCAATCCATGAGCGGGTTTCGTTCGCTGCGGCTTCTTGCCCTCTCAGCGATATTCCTGTTCGCCTGCCTGCCCGCATACGCTGCCGGCCAGATCGGCATCGTCCTGCTGCATGGCAAGACCGGCATGCCAGGTGCGATGAGCAATCTCGCCGGCTCGCTGACGGCGGCGGGGTATTTCGTCGATACGCCGGAAATGTGCTGGTCGAAGAAACGTATCTTCGACAAATCCTTTTCCGATTGCCTGCTGGAGGTCGATGCGGCGGTAGTGCGGCTGAAGGCCAAGGGGGCTTCGCGCATCGTGGTCGCGGGCACCAGCCAGGGCGCCATGGGCGCCTTCGGCTATGGCGCCACCCGCGACGGGCTCGCCGGCATCATCGGCATGGCGCCGGCGGCCGATCCCGCCAACCTCGCCAAATATCCGGGCCTGGCCGAGGGCATCGACAAAGCCAAGAGCCTGATAGCCGGCGGCCAGGGCGATCAGCCCGCGCAACTTCCCGACATCATCAGCGGCGGCAAGGCCGCCCCGGTCAAGGCCACAGCGAATATCTATATGACCTTCCACGCGCCGGATTCGCCCATCGCCACGATCGCGAATCTGACGGCCGATCTGATGCCCAAGCAGAAGGCGCCGGTGCTGTGGGTTGCGGGAACGAGCGATCCCAGTCAGGCGCAAGCGCCGGCGGCCTATGCGGCGCTGCCGGCAAACCCGCTCAATCACTACGCAACAGTCGATGCCGATCATGGCGGCACGCCGGATGCTTCGGCTGACGCGATCATCGCCTGGCTCAAGACGCTGCCATAGAAAATCCCCGGCCAGACGATTAGAGTGCCGCCCTCACTTCACGGACGGATTCACCCATGCCTGCCAAGATCACCCATCACGAGGCCCTCATCTACACCATGGTGCTGGTCTCGGCCGCCGACCGGGAGATGCCCGATGCCGAGCTCGATTCCATGAGCGACATGGTGGCCCATCTGCCGGTGTTTCGCGACTTCAAGACGCGCAAGATCGGCAAGATCGGCGCCGAATGCGCCAGGCTGCTCGCCGATGAGGATGGCCTGGACAAGGCATTCAAGTTGATCCGCCGGGGCCTGCCCAAGAAGCTGCACGAGACGGCCTATGCGCTAGCCTGCGACGTTGCCGCTGCCGACGGCAAGGTGAGCGAAGAAGAATCACGCGTGCTGGAGCTGATTCGCGATCAGCTCGATATCGGCCGCCTGACTGCCGCCGCCATCGAGCGCGGCGCCCGCGCGCGGCATTTGAAGCTTTAGGCGGCACTGGGCTCAGGCCCAGCCAATTCCCCCGCCCCTTCGACGGGAGCGGCTGTTCGCCCTTTTTCCACGTCATGCCCGGGGCCGGCCGATGGGCCGGAGCCCGGGCATCCAGTGCCCGGTGCTGAATCGTCGCTGCTTATTGCAGCATCACCATATTCCGCGCCACCGATCTTCCCATGGGCGGCTGGGTCTACATCATGACCAATCGGAAGAAGGGGACGCTCTATATCGGCGTTACCAGCGACCTGCCGCGTCGTGCCTGGGAACACCGCACCGGCGTTGTGAAGGGCTTCACCACACGCTATGCGCTGAAGCGCCTCGTCTACGCTGAACCGCATGACGACATCCGAAGCGCGATCGCGCGCGAGAAGTTGCTGAAGCACTGGCCGCGGTTACACAAAATTCGCCTCATTGAAGAAACAAACCCTAGGTGGGACGACCTCTATAGCCAGCTCATCTGACGAGGCACTGGATGCCCGGGCTCGGCTTCGCCGCCCCGGGCATGACGGTGGACAATTGGGACGGGGCCGCCTTGGCCATGACGAGTAAAAAGCGACCGCAGCGGGTAAAAACAGACAAAAAAAGGCCGCGTCCGAAGACGCGGCCCCATTCTTCTCGAAGCGGTGGTGAAACGGACTCTTAGAAGTCCATATCGCCCATGCCGCCCATGCCGCCGCCGCCCATGCCGCCAGGAGCGGACGGGCCGGACTTCTTCTCCGGCTTGTCGCCGACCATCGCTTCCGTGGTGATCAGCAGACCCGCCACCGATGCCGCGTCCTGGAGGGCGCAGCGCACGACCTTGGTCGGGTCGATGATGCCGGTCTTCACCAGATCGGCATATTCGCCGCTCTGTGCATCGAAGCCCCAATTGGCCTGCTTCGATTCCAGCAGCTTGCCGACGATGACCGAACCGTCATGCCCGGCGTTCTCGGCGATCTGGCGCACCGGCGTCTGGATCGCCCGGCGGACGATGTCGATGCCCACGCGCTGGTCGTCGTTGCCGGCCTTGAGGTTGGCAATCGCCTTGGTCGCATAGAGAAGCGCTACGCCGCCGCCGGCGACAATGCCCTCTTCCACCGCAGCGCGGGTGGCATGCATGGCATCGTCAACGCGGTCCTTGCGCTCCTTCACCTCGACTTCCGTCGCCCCGCCGACGCGGATGATGGCAACGCCGCCCGCCAGCTTGGCGAGACGCTCGGCGAGCTTCTCCTTGTCGTAGTCCGACGTGGTCTCTTCGATCTGGGCGCGGATCTGGTTGCAGCGGCCCTCGATCTCCTTCTTCTTGCCGGCTCCGTCGACGATCGTGGTCTCTTCCTTGCCGATGACCACTTTCTTCGCCTTGCCCAGCATGTCGAGGGTGACGTTTTCCAGCTTGATCCCGAGGTCTTCGGAGATCACCTGGCCGCCGGTCAGGATGGCGATGTCTTCGAGCATCGCCTTGCGACGATCGCCGAAGCCCGGCGCCTTGACCGCCGCGACCTTGAGGCCGCCGCGCAGCTTGTTGACCACGAGGGTGGCCAGCGCCTCGCCCTCGATGTCCTCGGCCACGATCAGCAGGGGCTTGCCCGATTGCACGATGGCTTCGAGGATCGGGAGCATGCTCTGCAGGCCCGAGAGTTTCTTCTCGTGCAGCAGGATGAACGGGCTCTCCAGATCGACCAGCATCTTCTCGGCGTTGGTGATGAAGTAGGGCGAGAGATAACCACGGTCGAACTGCATGCCTTCGACGACTTCGAGCTCGGTTTCCATGCCCTTGGCTTCTTCGACGGTGATGACACCCTCGTTGCCGACCTTCTGCATGGCCTTGGCGATCATGTCGCCGATCTCACGCTCGCCGTTGGCGGCAATGGAGCCGACCTGGGCGATCTCATCCGACGTCGAGATCTTCTTGGAGCGCTTCTTGACGTCTTCGACGACGGCTTCCACCGCGATGTCGATGCCGCGCTTCAGATCCATCGGGTTCATGCCGGCGGCAACAGCGCGCACGCCTTCCTTGACGATGGCCTGGGCCAGAACAGTGGCCGTGGTGGTCCCGTCGCCCGCGACGTCGTTGGTCTTGCTGGCGACTTCGCGCACCATCTGGGCGCCCATGTTCTCGAACTTGTCGGCGAGCTCGATGTCCTTGGCGACCGTCACACCGTCCTTGGTGATGCGGGGCGCGCCGAACGACTTGTCGAGAACGACGTTACGGCCCTTGGGGCCGAGAGTGACGCGAACCGCGTTCGCGAGAATGTCGACACCACGCAGCATGCGATCGCGTGCATCGGTGCCGAAGCGGACTTCCTTAGCAGCCATTATTGATGATCCTTCCTATTATTCTTGTTAGGCGGCTTTGCGGCCGGCCTTGGCGGTGTCGACGATGCCCATGATGTCGGACTCCTTCATGATCAGAAGGTCCTGGCCATCCATGCGCACTTCGCTGCCCGACCACTTGCCGAACAGGATGCGGTCACCCGCCTTCACATCGAGGGGAAACAGCTCGCCCTTCTCGTTGCGCGCACCCGGGCCGACGGCGACGACTTCGCCTTCCATCGGCTTTTCCTTGGCGGTGTCGGGGATGATGATGCCGCCGGCGGTCTTCTCTTCGGCGTCGATCCGGCGCACCAGCACCCGATCGTGAAGCGGACGAAACTTCATTGACGTAACCTCCTCTATGGAATGACGAAATGGCTTCCCCATCCGGGGCCATCCCCACCTGGCGGCGGGGTTTCTAGCACTCGGACAAGATGAGTGCCAGCGACATAAGGGACGGTGCCCCTAACGTCAAGAGGGGTTTGTTGATGGGTTTGGCAGCAGTCGGCGTGGTCGGCTGCTAAGTCTCTGAAAAATATACGTTTTCTGTTTTGGATCCGGAAAGGCTCGGCCATAGTTTCTTACAGGTGTCATTCGAGTCGATGGGAAACCGGATATGGCCAGCCTGATCCATCAATTGAATCGCTACCGTCTGACGACCGCTGAGATCCTCTATCACCTGCCCGACCATCCAAGCCTGCTGCAGAGCTACACTTGGCAGGATTACGACCTGACCCCGGAATTCCCCATCCTGCGCAAGTTCCTGGAATTCTGGGACCGCAGCCTCGAGGGCAAGCTTCATTCGGTAAAGGTCGCCTCGACCGGCATCATCTCGGCGGGTGAACTGCGCCATGCTGGCACGGTCCTGACCTTGCATTAGCGCCAGGCCGGTTACGGCCTCCGCCGGCCTGCGGCGATCCGACAGGCTGGTCCCACGCAGTTCCTTCCGTTAGAACGCCGCTCATGAGTGGCCTGGTTCTAAGCGATACGATGAGCGAACGCCGCGCCGATGATCGCGCCGTGGCCATCTGGCTCTTCATCGTCGCCGCCATGATCTTCGTCATGGTGGTCATCGGCGGTATTACGCGCCTGACCGAATCCGGCCTCTCCATCACCGAATGGAAACCCGTCAGCGGCGTAATGCCGCCGCTGGACGATACTACCTGGCAGCACGAGTTCGATCTCTACAAGCAGACCCCGGAATTCCAGAAGCTGCGACCCGACATGACGCTGCAAGAGTTCCGCGGCATCTTCTGGTGGGAATATATCCACCGCCTTTGGGGCCGGCTGATCGGTGCGGTGTTCGCGGGCGGCGGTCTTTGGCTTCTCATCCGCCACCGCATACGGCCGGCCTTGCGCCTGCGGCTGCTCGGCCTGTTTCTGCTGGGCGGGCTGCAAGGCGCGCTCGGCTGGTTCATGGTGAAAAGCGGTCTCTCGGTGCGTACCGATGTCAGCCAGTACCGCCTCGTCGCCCATCTGCTGACGGCCCTCGTCATCTACGCCTGCATCCTGTGGACGGCCTTCGGGCTGATCCGGCCCGTGCCGCGCGTTCTTCCGAGGGCGGCGGCCCTGCGCTGGCATACGATCTTCCTGCTGTGCCTTGTCGTGGGCATGCTCACCACCGGTGGATTTACCGCCGGCCTCGATGGCGGCAAGATCTACAATACCTTCCCAATGATGGGCGGCGCGCTGGTGCCGGGCGATGCCTTTGCCCTTCAACCGCTGTGGCGCAATTTCTTCGAAAACCCCACCACGGCGCAGTTCATCCATCGCTGGCTGGCCATGCTGGTGGCGCTGACCGTGCTGATCCTATGGCTGCGGCGCGAGCGCCTGCCGGAGGATGCAAGACAGCCGCTGGATCTTCTCGGCGGCATGGTCGCAATCCAGATCATGCTGGGCATCTCGACCTTGCTGCTGGTGGTGCCGGTGCCTTTGGCCGCCATGCATCAGGCAGGCGCGGTCATGGTGCTGACACTGACGCTCTGGGCACTCCACAGCCTGCGCGGCGCGCGATGAGCGAGGCGGCGCCGGAGAATGCCGAACGGTTGCCGGTCTCCGTTCTCACCGGCTTCCTGGGCAGCGGCAAGACGACCCTGCTGCGCCATCTGCTGCACCAGCCCGGCATGGCCGATACCGCGGTCATCATCAACGAGTTCGGCGAGATCGGCCTCGACCACCTGCTGGTCGAATCCTCCAACGAGGACATGCTGCTGCTGTCCAGCGGCTGCCTCTGCTGCACCATCCGCGGCGATCTGATCGAAACCCTGCGCGGCCTTTACAAGCGCCGCGGCCGGGGCGAGATTCCGGCCTTCAAGCGCGTCGTCATCGAGACCACGGGCTTGGCCGATCCCGCCCCCATCCTGCACACGCTGATCCAGGATCCCCAGCTTTCCGACTTCTATCGCCTCGACGGGGTGATCGCGACGGTGGACGCGGTCAACGGCATGGACCAGCTCGATCACCAGATGGAATCGGTGAAGCAGGCGGCGGTGGCCGATCGCATCGTGCTGACCAAATCCGATCTCACGCAGGACACGGCAGAACTCGAATCCCGGCTGCACCGGCTGAATCCTGCCGCCCCTATCCTGCGGGCGATCGATGGCAAGATCGACCCGGCCGGCTTGTTCGATGCCGGGCTCTACAACCCGGCGACAAAGACGCTGGATGTTCAGCGCTGGCTGAACGAAGAGGCGTTTATTGCCCGGGACCC
>DASXQK010000444.1:0-4945 GCA_036493015.1 Dongiaceae bacterium
GTCCGCCCGGCGCGTCTCGCCCGGCAGATCGCGCGTACGCGAATGGGCGATGGTCACCGTGCAGCTTTCGCCCAGGAGCAATTGCGCCATGGGCTTGCCCACGATGTTGGAGCGGCCGAGCACGATGGCGCGCTTGCCCGATAGGTCGCCCAGGCGATCTTTCAGCAGCATCAGGCAGCCGAGCGGCGTGCAGGGCACCATGGCTTCGCCGCCGGTCGCGAGCCTGCCGGCGTTCACCACATGAAAGCCGTCCACATCCTTGGCCGGATCGATGGCGTCGAGCACCGCCTGGGGATCAATCTGCTTGGGCAAGGGGAGTTGCACCAGGATGCCGTTCACCTTCGGATCGGCATTCAGCTTTTTCACCAGCGCCAGCAACTCGGCTTGGTTTGTCTCGCGGGAGAGCTTGTGCTCGAACGAGGCCATGCCGACCTCGACGGTCTGCTTGGCCTTGTTGCGGACATAGACCTGGCTTGCCGGGTCTTCGCCCACCAGCACCACGGCGAGGCCCGGCACGTAGTCATGTTTGGCCTTCAGCGCCGCGATCTGTTTTCCGATGCGCCCGCGCAGGCCTTGGGCAAAAGCTTTGCCGTCGATGATATTGCTCATGATCGTTCCGTTTCTGTCTTAACTGGGATTCGAGATGAAGGTTTTTGCGCCGGGCAACGGGACGCGCCTGGACATGGACGCGAATCCCGTCGGCTGCAATGCTGAACGGCGAAAATTCAATGAACGACGTATTCGAATAAAAGATTGCGGATGAACCAGAGCAGCAGGATGACGACCAGGGGCGACAGATCGACCCCGCCGATGAGGGGCAGGACACGCCGTATCGGCTGCAGCACCGGGTTGGTCACCTGATAGAGGAACTGGCCGACCCTGTTCACCAGGGGGTTGCGGCGATTGACCACGTCGAAGGAGACGAGCCAGGAGAGGATCGCGGACGCGATCAGGATCCAGATATAGATCTGGATCACCCAATCCACGAGAAGCACCAGCGAAACCACCTGTCAGGGCCTGTTATCCGGTTGCAGAAGCCGGGCGGAGGTTATCGGCAGGGGCAGGTCAAGGCAAGCAGGGCCGAAGGCCAGCCGAGGCCCTGCGGCGCTATCCAGCCCCCGCTTGACAGCAAACTGCCTCGTCAACATAGTCGCGCCCGTTCTCGGGAACATGGGGCCGTAGCTCAGCTGGGAGAGCGCCTCGTTCGCAATGAGGAGGTCAGCGGTTCGATCCCGCTCGGCTCCACCATGTCCCTTTGGCATGTCCCCTTGGCACGTCCCCTTGGCATGTCCCACCCGTCATATCTCATCCTGGCCGCGGCTTCCGGCCAATCCCGTTCATGAATTCACCATTGTTGCCATGCTAGGCAGGCTGCCTGTTCCTGACTGCCGCGGGAGGCAACCATGGCCATTGTTCGCGCCAACCCCTACGGGGCCTACAATTTCCTGGTCGAGATCGATTCGGTGGTCTCTGCCGGGTTTTCCGACGTCGAGGGCCTCGGCATGGAGATCGCCTATATCGACTATCGCAACGGCAACGAACCGGCGAACAACGTCCGCAAACTGCCGGGCCTGCGTAAATTCTCCGACGTCACGCTGAAGCGCGGCATCACCGGCGCGACGGATCTGTTCGACTGGCTGAAAGGTGCAGCCGCAGGTGCCGTCGCCCCGCGTAACGTCGCCATCATCCTGCAGGACGAATCCCATACCGAGGTGATGCGCTGGAAGCTGCGCCATGCCCAGCCGAAGAAATGGACAGGCCCGCATCTGAACGGCTCCGGCTCGGGATCCGTCGCCATAGAAGAGCTGGTGCTGGTCCACGAAGGCCTCGAGATCGCCTGACTATGGCCGGTCGAACGATGGCCCGTCGAACAAAGGCCCGTCGAACGACAACTCGGCGCGGGGCTGAAAAATCGAAACGCGCTACCGCCGGCAACCGACCGTCCGAAGACTCTGCGCCAGCGACACTTCCTTTCATTCCGCGCAATTTCAGCGTCGCCATCGATGGGGTTGAGATCGGGTTTAACGCCATCTCCGCGCTTGCCTCCGCCAGCGTCGAAGAGCCTGCGCGTGGCCGGCCGAAAATGAACCATCGCTACGCCAACATCGTGCTGCGCCGGGCGCTATGCGGCGACCGCCGGCTCCATGCCTGGCGGGAAGCGATCATGGCGGGAAAAACGGACCGTCGCCGCGTCGAAATCCGCCAGCTGGACGACAATGGCGACGCGACAATGACGACATGGATTCTCGAGGGCGCCTGGCCCTGCCGGTGGTCCGGCCCGGCCTTCGATGCCAATGCGAGCGAGATCGCCATGGAAGAAATCGAGCTCGCCTTTGCACGCCTGATCTGGCGCTGACGGCCAATCGGCTGTCCTAGCTTGCTTCCAGCCCGTATTTCAGGCGCAGCTTCGCGCTCCAGGCGCTGATCAGGCGGTCGGCCACGATGCCGATGAAGGCTACGGCCAGGCCCGCGACAATGCCCCGGCCCGGATCGGCCTTGGCCAGCGCCACGAACACTTCCTGGCCCAGATCGCGGGTCCCGATCATGGCGGCGATGATATCCATCGACAGCGCCAGCATGATCACCTGATTGAGACCCAGCATGATTTCCGGCAAGGCGAGCGGCAGCTGGACACGCCAGAGGATCTGGCGGCGGGTACAGCCGGAAACCTTCGCCGCCTCGACCAGCCCGGGGTTCACTTTGCGAATGCCGAGATCGGTGTAGCGGATGGCCGGCGTCAGGGCATAGAGGACGATGCCGATCATCGCCGCCACATCACCGACGCGAAACAGCATCACCGCGGGGATCAGATAGACGAAGGCGGGAATGGTCTGCAGCGTATCGACGATGACCTCGATCGCCCGTCTTGCCCGATCGTGGCGGGCAGCGTAAGCGCCGATCGGCCAGCCGATCACAAACGCGATCACCGTGGAAACGCCGCAGAGATAAACGGTGATGATGGATTTTTCCCACAGGCCCACGGCGGCGATCAGCGTGACCAGCAGGAAGACCAGCAAGGCCAAGCGCAATCCGGCGAGGCGCAACCCGGCCGCCGCCAGCAGCAGCGCCACCGTCAACCAGGGAAGCGACAGCAGGAAGGCCTTCACCGGATTCAGCATATTCAGCAGCAGCCAGACCCGGACGGCTTCGATGTTGTCGAAATAATTGATGGTGATCCATTTGATCGAGGCATCCCAGACCGGCGCGGTGGTGATCGTGAGCGAATCCGGCAGGCGGCCGATGGGTGCCACGATCATGCCGGCCAGCGTTGTAGCCAGCAGCACGGCGACGGCAAGGGCCAGATAGCCGTGGCGGGCGAGGAAGGGGCGCCCCGCCTGATAGCTCGTCGGCCGCCAGAGAGCCATGGCCTGGCTCAACCGATCGAGCGCGATGGCGAGCAGCACGATGGCGATGCCCGCTTCGAAGGCAGCGCCCACTTTCAGCGAGCGTAGCGCCAGCAGCACGTCATAGCCGAGACCACCGGCCCCGATCATCGAGGCGATGATGACCATGTTGAGGGTCATCATCACCACCTGGTTGACGCCCAGCATCAGCAGCGGCCGGGCCGATGGCACCAGGATACGCCAGAGTTGCTGGCGGCGGGTGCAGCCGGCCATGCGGCCAAATTCCTGGATCTCGCCGGGAACCTGCTGCAAGGCGAGGACCGTTGCCCGCACCATGGGCGGCACCGAAAAGGCCAATGTGGCGATCAGTGCCGATGAGGGATTATTGCCGAACAGCATCAGCATCGGCACGAGATAAGCGAATTGCGGCGTCGCCTGGCCGATATCGAGCATCGGCAGGATCAGCCAGCGATTGGCCCGCGGCTGGCGATAACCCCAGATACCGATAGCCAGCCCGATAACGACACCCAGCGGCATGGCGATCAGCACCAAGGCCAGGGTCAGCATCGCGCTGTCCCATTGGCCGAACACCGCGAGATAGAGAAAGCAGGCGCCGCAACCCAGCGCCAGCCGCCGCCCGCCATACACATAACCGGCGATCGCGACAGTGATGGTGACGCCGACCCAGGAAAGCGGCGGGATATGGATGGCGCTCGCGCGCGGGCCGATTTCGAAACCCTTGGCCAGCAGCCCGAAGGCGAAATTGAGCGGCAGTTGGAGCAGCGCGCTGATGGCCCGCGTGAAGCCGAAAAAGACAGCGATCACCCAGTGCATGAAGGCGCCGATCCACTCGGCGATCGGCAGGTGCCAGTCGGCGGGATAAATATCGGCCCAGGGAATCGAGTTTCGGAAGAGGTAGATCAGAAGCGCGAGAACGGCGGGAGCGATCCAGGCGAGATGAACCAGCGGCGGTACCCGACGCAGCGCCGTTGTCTGCGAAGCCACCGACATCAGCGTGCCAGCCGGCCCGCCAGAAGATCCACCACCTTGGCGGGGGCGATTGCGCCCAGCACCGCGCCATCGGCGCCCATCACGGCAAAGGGCCGATCCGCACCCACGATCTCGGCAGCGAAGCTCGCCACGCGCGCATGGGCCGCAACCTCGCCGGCATATTTTCCATCAGGGCGGACGGGATCCATCAGCGTACGGGCCGAGACGACTTTGGCGCGCTGAACGTCGCGGGTGAATTCGGCGACGTAGGTGGTGGCGGGGTTGATCACCAGTTCCTCAGGGGTGCCCGTCTGGATGATCGCGCCGTCCTTCATGATGGCAATACGGTCGGCCAGGCGAATCGCCTCGTCGAAATCATGGGTGATGAAGACGATCGTCTTGTGCAGCATCGCCTGCAGGCGTGTGAACTCGTCCTGCATCTCGCGGCGGATCAAGGGATCCAGCGCCGAGAAAGGCTCGTCGAGGAACCAGATCTCCGGTTCCACCGCCAGGCTGCGGGCAATGCCCACACGCTGTTGCTGGCCGCCCGATAGCTGGCGCGGGAAATGGAACTCGCGGCCCTTCAGCCCGACAAGCTCGATGATCTCGTT
>DASXQK010000445.1:0-9261 GCA_036493015.1 Dongiaceae bacterium
CCAGCCAAGATGGCCACAAGGATATGAAACGACTGTTGCTTTTCCTGATCCTGCTCATCCTGCTGGCCGGTGCCGGCGGGGTTGTATTTCTGGCATTCTATACCATCCCTGCGCCGACCCAGCGGATGGAGGTTCCGGTCCCCAATGAGAAGCTGTCGAACTAGCCTGGGGCTGGTTCTTGCGATACTTGCCGCCGGTTCCGCGGCTGCCCAGACGCTTACGGCGCCCGCCGCCATAACGCCGCCGGCAACACCGGCGGCGGCGACAACTACGCCCTTGCCGCCGCTGCCCGCAGCAACGCCCGCCGCCACGACGACGACGGCCAGCGGGCTCGAGGTCGGTACGCTCAGCGACGTGACGCCCGATTATGGCGGCCCGCTGCAGGAAGGCGCGGGCGGCTTTCCCGTCGATATGTGGAAGGGCACCGACCGCGCTCTGGTCGAGCGCTTGCTGCCCAAGCTTTCGCCTGCGGCCGCCTCGCCCGCCATGCGCGACCTGACGCGCCGCCTGCTTCTGACCAATGCGGAAGCGCCGGACGGCAAGAGCGGCGGAGTCAATTTGTTCGGCGCGCGAGCCGACCGGTTGATGGCCATGGGACTTTCGAGCGATGCCGCCGCCTTGCTGGCGCTGGCGCCGGTCAGCGGCACCGATGCGCTTGCCGCCCGCCAGCGCATCGATTCCCTGCTGCTCGCCGGCGACGATGACGGCGCCTGCAAGGCGGTCAACGACACGCGCAAGGTCGCCAGCAGCGACAGCGAGTGGCAGAAGGCGCAGATCTTTTGCCAGCTTCGCGCCGGACAGAACGACCAGGCCGCACTCGGTCTCGATCTGCTGCGCGAGCAATCGGAAAACGACCCCGCCTTCTTCACGCTGATCGATGTGCTGGGCGGCAACAAGACGGCAAAACTCGACAGCCTGCCGGCGCCCAGCGCGCTCGATCTTTCCATGCTGCGCGCGGCAAACCTGCCGATCCCGCGCGATGCGGCACAGACGCAAGTGACTGCCGTGCTGGCGGTGATCGCCCGGGATCAGGCCATTGACGCACCACTGCGGCTGGCGGCGGCGGAACAGGCCGCCGCGGCCGGGGGGCTCGCGATTGAGGATCTGCAAAAGGCCTATGCCAGCATCCCCTACGCGCCGGGCGATCTGGCCAATGCGATCCAGATCTCCGCGCGTGATCCGGGACCTGGCAGCCGGGCCATGCTGTTCCAGGCGGCCGGCACCGCCACCGATCTCGTTCTGCGTGCGCATATCGTCGATGCGGCTGTGGACCGGGCGCGCCATCAGGGCGGCTATCTGCTGGCTGTCCAGGTCAATCTGCAATACCTGCTGGCGATCGCGCCGGCCGATAACCTTGTGTGGTTTGCGGGCGATGCCGGGCGCGCGCTTTACGCCGCGGGGCACTTCGAACAGGCCAATGCCTGGCTCAGGCTGGCGCAGCAGCGTGCCGCAAGCGATCCCGAAGCTGCGGCCGCGGCCTCATCGCTTGCCGTCTATGCGCGCATTGCCGGGGTCGGGCCGCCGCTCGCCTGGGATGCGGCGGCCGTTGCAAAGTGGCGCCAGGCCCAGGCAACCAATAACGGCGATCCGGCGGCGCGATTGTTCGCAGTTTTCGATGGGTTGGGCGAACCCATCGGGGGAAGCTGGTCGCTGATCGGCCCAGACCCCTCCGGCGCAGGCGCGCCGGATTCCGCGCTCTGGTTCAATCTGGGCGATGCGGCCGCCAAGCGGCGCATTGGCGAGACCGTCTTGCTGGTGCTTTATACGCTGGGCGATGCCGGTCCCGGCGGAGCCAATCCGATCATGCTCAGCCGCTCGATCTCGGCACTGCGCCTGATCGGGCTCGATGTCGAAGCGCGCGCACTCGCCGTCGAAGCGGCGATCGCCGCGGGTGTCTAGAGCGCGCCACGGCGTGAAGCAAACCTTGCGCGACCCGCTCATCGATCGTTTTCTGGAAATGCTGATGGCCGAGCGCAACGCGGCAGGCAATACGCGCGATGCCTATGAGCGCGATCTGGCCGGGCTTGCCGACTATCTGGGGCGCAGGAAGAAGACGCCCGCCAATGCCGATACTCCCGCCTTGCGCGGCTATCTCTCGGCGCTGGCCGCGGCTGGCATGGCGCCGCGCAGCCAGGCGCGCAAACTCTCGGCGCTGCGCCAGTTCTACAAGTTTCTCGCCGCCGAAGGCTTGCGTCCCGACGATCCGACGGCGATCCTCGATTCGCCGCGGCTTGGCCGGCCGCTACCCAAGCTGCTGAATGAGCAGGAGGTCGCAGCATTGATCGGTGCGGCCCGCGCCATGCCGGCCGGGGCGGAGCGCAGCCGCATCGTGCTGCTGCTGGAACTGCTCTACGGCGCCGGGCTTCGCGTCTCCGAGCTTGTCGGCTTGCCGCTGGCCTCCGTGCTTCGCCAGGCAAAGGTGCTGGTGCTGCGCGGCAAGGGCGGCAAGGAGCGCATGGTGCCGTTGGGCGAACCGGTGCGTGCCGCGCTCGCCGACTATCTTGCCGAGCGCGATTTCTTCCTGGTGAAGGGCAAGCCCTCGCTGTGGCTGTTCGCCTCGCGCGGCGCCAAGGGGCATCTGACGCGCCAGCGCCTGACGCAGCTTTTGAAGTCGCTGGCGCCGTCGGCGGGAATCGATCCCGCGCGCTTGAGCCCCCATGTGCTGCGCCACGCCTTTGCTACTCACCTGCTGGATCACGGCGCTGATCTGCGCAGCGTGCAGAAGATGCTAGGCCATGCGGATATCACGACGACCCAAATTTACACCCATGTCGCAGGGGACCGGCTGACGCGGCTGGTGGAAGCCCACCATCCGCTCTCCACCAAATCTCGGCGGAAACCGGCGTAGAATCATGCCCTTGCAGCAGCGCATGATTGACAGGGCGGGGTTGCTGGTTCATCTAACCAATGAATCGCCAACATCCGCAGGGCCATCATGAGCTTTACCATCGTCGAACAGGCGCCGGCGCGCCTTAACCGCAGCGAGCTTGCGGTGCCCGGCAGCCAGCCGCAGCTTTTTGAGAAGGCGGCGAAGTCGGCGGCGGATGTCGTGTTCCTCGATCTTGAGGATGCGGTGGCGCCTGACGACAAGCCGCAAGCGCGCAAGAACGTCATCCAGGCCCTGCAGGATATCGATTGGGGCCGCAAGACCATGTCGGTGCGCATTAACGGCCTCGATACGCATTTCATGTATCGCGACGTGGTCGATGTGATGGAACAGGCGGGCGAGCGCCTTGATCTGATCATGATCCCCAAGGTTGGCACCGCGGCGGATGTCTATGCCGTCGACATGCTCGTGACCCAATGCGAGGCCGCCATCGGCCGCAAGAAGCGCATCGGCTTCGAGATGATCATCGAGACGGCGCTTGGCATGCAGAACGTCCATGAGATCGCAGCCTCGAGTAAGCGCAACGAATCCCTGCATTTCGGCGTGGCGGACTACGCCGCCTCGACCCGGGCGCGCACGACCAACATCGGCGGCGCCAATCCGGATTATGCGGTGCTGACCGACAAGGTGGCCGGCAGCGACAAGCGCGACATTCATTGGGGCGATATGTGGCATTACGCCGTCGCCCGCATGGTTGTGGCCGCGCGTGCCAATGGCCTGCGCCCGGTCGACGGGCCGTTCGGCGATTTCTCCGATGCCGATGGCTATCGCGCGGCGGGCAACCGCGCCGGCGTGCTGGGCTGCGAAGGCAAATGGGCGATCCACCCCTCCCAGGTGGCGCTTGCCAATGAACTCTTCAGCCCGAGCGCCAAGGATGTCGAGAAGGCCAAGCGCATCCTGGTCGCCATGGATCAGGCCCAGCGGGAAGGCAAGGGCGCGGTCGCACTCGATGGCCGCCTTATCGATCTCGCCTCGATCCGCCAGGCCGAAGTGCTGGTCCGCAAGGCCGAACAGGTCGCAGGCGGCGCTTGATGCCGACTTTCCTGGAATTCGAAAAGCCGATCGCCGAGCTGGAAGGCAAGATCGAGGAGCTGCGCCACCTCTCCAACGCCGATGACATGAACATCGCCGAAGAAGTAACGAAGCTGCAGGGCAAGGCGGACAGATTGCTGCGCCAGACTTATGGCAAGCTGACCGCCTGGCAGAAGACGCTGGTCGCCCGTCATCCGGAGCGCCCCCATTTCGGCGACTATGTCGGGGCCCTGGTTGAAGACTGGACGCCGCTGGCCGGCGACCGCAACTTCGCCGACGACCGCGCCATCTTGGGCGGGCTTGGCCGTTTCCGCGGCCGCTCGGTCGTGCTGCTGGGCCATGAGAAGGGCAGCGATACCGCTTCGCGCGTGCGCCACAACTTTGGCATGGCCCGGCCCGAAGGATATCGCAAGTCACAGCGCCTGATGGATATGGCGGACCGCTTCCGCCTGCCGGTGGTGACATTGGTCGACACCCCCGGGGCCTATCCCGGCGTCGATGCCGAAGCGCGCGGCCAGGCCGAGGCGATCGCACGTGCCATCGAAACCTGCCTAAAGATCCGCGTGCCGCTGGTGGCCGCCATCATCGGCGAAGGCGGCTCGGGCGGCGCCATTGCGCTTGCCGCGGGAAATCGTGTGCTGATGCTGGAACATGCGGTCTATTCGGTCATCTCGCCGGAGGGCTGTGCCTCCATCCTCTGGCGCAGTTCCGAACAGGCGAAGGAAGCGGCTGAAGCCCTCAAGCTGACCGCCGAAGATCTGCTGAAGCTCGGCATCATCGACGAGGTGGTGGTCGAGCCGCTCGGCGGCGCCCATCGCGACCGGGCGGGCACCATCACCGCACTGGGCGATGCGATCGACATGGCATTGACCGAGCTCTGCCGCCATGACGGGGCCAGGTTGCGAGCCGAGCGGCGCGAGAAATTCCTCGCCATGGGCAGCAAGGGCCTGAACTAGGGCTCGCCTCTCTCGGGGCGTGGCGCATTCGGACAGCTAGCGAAGCAGGCGGCCCACCAGAGCGCGCAACCCACGGCGAGGCGCTCGACTCGCCTCTTCATTGGCCTTCATCTGGCCCAGAATCTCGGCGATCAGCGCGATGAGGATGCGAGAGGGAAAATAGGCGACCAGTCTTTCGCCCGCGGCATATCCCGTTTCCTGCGCCCGGGCAATCTGCACGCCGTATTTCTCGGCGAGTGCCCGGTTGCCGGATTCAAATCGCTGGATGATCTCGCCGCGCTCTGCCGGGCCGATCAGCTCATGGATCGATCGGCTCTCCGGCGCGCGCCCGCTTTCCCGAAATATCCGCAGCAGGGTATTGCGTACAGCTTCTGCCCTGCGGTAGCGGCCCTCATCGCCGGCTGCGAGCGCCTCTTGCCAGGTCGGCAGCTCCTGGTTCAGCGCGTGAATCAATCGCGCCTCGAAGATGCTCATCGACTGCCTCAGGCGCGGCACAGCTGGAAGCGGTGGCGGATCGCTGACGCCAGCTTGGACAAGGAAATCGCGCACGAGCCCATCCGCCGCGAATTGCGAATAGGGGCGAACTCGCAAATTTTCCGCTCCGAATACAGCAGCCCAATCGTCGGCGACGAGACAGTGATTAAAGTACCGGTCCTCGCCGCGAACCGCATTGTAGTGAAACCACCCCCGCTCTCCCGCCATCAGCCCGCCGCTGTAGGCGCTGAGCGCAAGTTCGTCTTGCGCGCGCACATAGAAGACGATCGTCACGGGATGGGGCGACAGGAATTCGGCAAGCTTGGCGATTTCCGCCGGACCATACCGCGAGGAGAAGTGCTCGGCGCTGAAGGCCACCACCCCTGGGCGCTCGCGGGCGACCAACGAGGCGAGCGCCTGGCGCAACACGGCCGCCGGGCGTAGCTGGTCCATCCGGATGAAATTGCTGCGCGTCCGATCGACAAAAGCGGCAGCGAGGGGAAAGTGCGCCCTGTTGTCGATGAAGGGTGCGGATACCGGATAGAGAAACCCCGTTCCGGCAAATAGCGCGCGCGAATTTGCCGCGAGCGATGCCTGCAGGCTCGTGGTGCCGGTTGCTTCGCCGCCGATATGGAGGACGACCCTGGTCAGGGGCCTATTCCAGGCGCCGCCGCGCGTCCCTGCCGCCAGTGACATGGGCCAGGTTCGCGCGGCACGTTCGCGGGCGAAGCTACACCTTGCCGTGGCAGTATTTGAACTTCTTGCCGGAGCCGCAGGGGCAGGGCGCGTTGCGCGGGATCTTGCCCCAATCGCCGTCAGGCGCGGCCGCCGTCACCGCGGCATTGGCGTCCGTGCCGGCCATCGCCATTGCCAGCGCCGGGTTGGGCCTGACTTCGCGGGTGCGCGGCGGCGGGGGCGGGGGCACCGTTTCCGGTGCGGGTGCGGCCCGGGCCTCGATATGGGCCAGCACGACGGTGATCTGTTCGCGCAGGCGCTCCAGCATGCCTTCGAACATCTCGAAGGCCTCGCGCTTGTATTCGTTGAGCGGATCGCGCTGGCCGTAGGCGCGCAGCGAAATGCCCTGGCGCAGGTGATCGAGCGCCAGCAGGTGGTCCTTCCATTCGCGGTCGAGCAGCTGCAGCAGGATGGATTTCTCGGCGAAGCGCTGCACCGAGCTGGTGGCCCGCTCTTCCTTGCCGGCCATGTGCTTGTCGACGGCGGCGCTCAGGCGCTCCTTGATCTCCACTTCGGCGATCCCCTCTTCCTTCGCCCAATCGACGATCGGCAGGTTGAGGGAGAAAATGCGCAGCGCCTCTTCAT
Organism: Dongiaceae bacterium; assembly: GCA_036493015.1. GTDB lineage: Bacteria > Pseudomonadota > Alphaproteobacteria > Dongiales > Dongiaceae > DASXQK01. The sequence goes on from DASXQK010000445.1 coordinate 6,670, forward strand.
GCAGGCCCTGGGTGTTCCACTGCTCGGCATAGCTGTTGGCCGGGATGTGCTGCTCGACGATGCGTTCCACGGTCTCGCTGCGCATCTCGACCACCGTCTCCGACACATCGGTCGCTTCCATCAGGTCGCGGCGCTGCTCGTAGATGACCTTGCGCTGGTCGTTCATGACGTTGTCGAATTTCAGCACGTTCTTGCGCGATTCGAAGTTGCGCGCCTCGACCTTCTGCTGCGCCTTTTCCAGCGCCTTGTTGACCCAGGGATGGACGATTGCCTCGCCCTCGCGCAGGCCGAATTTCTGCAGCATGCTGTCCATGCGCTCGGAGCCGAAGATGCGCATCAGGTCGTCTTCCAGCGACAGGAAGAAGCGCGAGGCGCCGGGATCGCCCTGGCGGCCCGAGCGGCCGCGCAGCTGGTTATCGATGCGCCGGCTTTCATGGCGCTCCGTGCCGATGACGTAGAGGCCGCCGGCGGCGAGCGCCACTTCCTTCTTGCGCGACACGTCGGCCCGAATTTCGCTGATGAGCTTGGACCTGTCGGCTTCGCTCTCGATGTCCTGGATCTCGCGGCGAATGCGCATGTCGACATTGCCGCCGAGCTGGATGTCGGTACCGCGGCCGGCCATGTTGGTGGCAATCGTGACCGAGCCAGGCGCTCCGGCCTCGGCGATGATATAGGCCTCCTGCTCGTGATAGCGGGCGTTCAGCACCTGGTGCGGAATCTTGCGCTTCTTCATCAGCTCGGAGAGATGCTCCGATTTCTCGATGCTGACGGTACCCACGAGCACCGGCTGTTTGCGGGTGCGGCATTCCTCGATCAGGGTCATGATCGATTCGTACTTCTCGCGCGCCGTGCGATAGACCTCGTCATGCTCGTCGATGCGCACGCAGAGCACGTTGGTCGGTACTTCCACCACCTCGAGCCCATAAATATCCAGGAACTCGGCCGCTTCCGTCATCGCAGTGCCGGTCATGCCGGCGAGCTTGGGGAACAGGCGGAAATAGTTCTGGAATGTGATCGAGGCGAGCGTCTGGTTCTCGTTCTGGATCGTCACCTTTTCCTTGGCTTCCAGCGCCTGGTGGAGGCCCTCGGAATAGCGCCGGCCTTCCATCATGCGGCCGGTGAACTCGTCGATGATGACGATCTTGTCGTCCTTGACGATATAATCGACGTCGCGGGCGAACATCTTGTGGGCGCGCAACGCCTGGCCGACATGGTGCAGGGTCGTGATGTTCTGGATGTCGTAGAGATGGCCGGTCTTCAGCATGCCGGCCTCGCGCAGCAGCGCCTCCAGGTGTTCCACGCCTTCGTCGGTCAGCGTGATCTGTCGGGTCTTCTCGTCTTTTTCATAGTCGACCTCGATCAGCTTGGGCATGACCACGTCGACGGCGCGATAGAGCTCGGATGAATCGTCGGTCGGGCCGGAGATGATGAGCGGGGTGCGCGCCTCGTCGATCAGGATGCTGTCGACCTCGTCGACGATGGCGAAATTGAAGGGGCGCTGGACCATGTCCTCGAGGCGGAACTTCATATTGTCGCGCAGATAGTCGAAGCCGAATTCGTTGTTGGTGCCATAGGTGATGTCGCGCGTATACGCCTCGCGCCGTTCGATATCGTTCAGCCCATGGACGATGCAGCCCACGCTCATGCCGAGGAAGGTATAGATCTGGCCCATCCACTCGGCATCGCGCTTGGCGAGATAGTCGTTCACCGTGACGACATGTACGCCCTTGCCCTCCAGCGCGTTGAGGTAGACGGCGAGCGTGGAAACTAGCGTCTTGCCTTCGCCGGTTTTCATCTCGGCGATGCTGCCGCGGTGCAGCACGACGCCGCCCATCAACTGAACGTCGAAATGGCGCTGGCCCAGCGTGCGCACGGCGGCCTCGCGCACCGTGGCGAAGGCATCGGGCAGCACATCCTCCAGGGTTTCGCCCTTGGCCAGGCGCTCGCGCAGCCACTGCGTGCGGCCAGCCAGCTCGCCATCGCTCAACGTCTTTAGCGCCGCCTCGCATTCGTTCACTGCGGCGACGATGGGCTTGAGCGAGTTTACGTAGCGGTCGTTGGCCGAGCCGAAAATCCGCTTGGCTAGTCCGGCAATCATGCAAAAAACCTCGAATCCCGGTACGGGACGCCCCAGGGGAGCAATGCCCGCGCGCCCGATCGCCGTGCCCGGCAATTCAGGCCATCAAATCAAACGACTAGCGGTTCGCTCGGGGCCCTGGGGCGCCTGCCATGAGCCATGAACCTCTAGGCGGCATGACAGATAGGGCCGGCTTCCGTCACTGTCAATTGCAGCAGCCGCGGCAAAAGTGCGAGTTCACTGCTTGTTGAGCGCCCCCTAACGCCTTGATGCTTGTGCGAAACAAAGCCTCCCGCCATATTGCGCCCTCAGTATCCCCTGACTGAGGAATCTTCCATGAATCCCTTGCTCCTGCGGCTCGCCGCCGGCGCGCTCGCCTTGTTGCTGGGCGCGTCAGCCGCCATGGCGCAGACGACCCCTGCGACCCCGCCCGCCACCACGCCGCCTGCTGGCGATTTGGTGGTCGCCGTCGTCAACGGCAAGACCCTGAAGCGCTCCGATGTGATCACCTCGGC
>DASXQK010000446.1:0-9666 GCA_036493015.1 Dongiaceae bacterium
CTTCGCGCCATGTCGAGGTCGTGGGGCGAATCCCCCACCACGGCCACCGCCTTGGCCGGCAATTTGACCTCGCGGCAGAAGGCCTCGACCATGCCCGGGCCGGGCTTGTGGCCAAAGCCGGAATCATAACCGCAGACAAAATCCATCAGCCGGCGCACACCGAAGGAAGCGAGCTGGGCCTCCGCCGCGGCTGAAGAATCCATGGTGGCAAGGCCGACCTTCAGGCCATGGCTGCGCAACCGGCCGAAGAGATTGACCAGATCGGTCACCGGCCGTGCATTGGCAACAGCGTGTTCCCGGAAAAAAAGGTCGAGGTCCCTGGTCAGTGCGACGTGATCGGGATGACCGATCGCCTCACCCCAGAGCCGGCCGATCTCCGCATTGGTCCCGGCGGCGAGCGGGGAAGCCGGACCGAAGCGCCGGGTCGTGCGATCCCAGCCGCCCACCATCATCAGCCGCTCGGCCAGTGCCGCATCGCCACCCGCCAAATCATGCGCGGCCTTTTCATAGGCTGGCGCCCATGTCGCAAAAAAATCGATCAGCGTGCCATCCTTGTCGAACAGCACGCCGCGTATCGCGGGTTTGGCCATGCTTCCTGGATCAGGCGTCGACGGCGATGGGCGCGATCTCGTCCGACTGGCCGAGATCGGTCTGTTTCAGCATGCCGCGATAGAGTTCATGTTCGCCGACCACGCCCAGCAACTCGCCATCGGGCCCAAGCAGGATCAGCGGCCGCTTGGTGATCTGGCGCACCAGAACCGCGCCTCGCATGGGCGTGCGCTGATTGCCCGTCACCATCACATAATCGCCGATCTTCGCCAGATCGAGATCGGTCGAATATTCGATGAAGCGACCGGGCTGGCCGGAGATCGTCAGATTTCCTGGCCGGCCCGCCGCATCGATCGTTACCCGGCAGCGCCCGCCGCGGTCGAGCTCGACGATGGCGGGATTGGCCGTGTCGTGCTTCAGATCGGTGACAGGGCGCATCAACGTACCGCCTTTCAGCACCGTCAGCGGGTTCATCGAGGCCACGAACCGCCGCACATAGTCGTTCACCGGCCGCATGACGATATCTTCCGGCGGGCCGAACTGGACGATGCGCCCACCCTCCATGATGGCGATGCGGCTGCCGATCTTCAGCGCCTCGTCCAGGTCGTGGCTGACGAAGACGATGGTTTTCTTCAGCGCCCGCTGCAGTTCGATCAGCTCGTCCTGCAGATGCTCACGGATCAGGGGATCGAGCGCACTGAACGGCTCGTCCATCAGCAGGATTTGTGCGTCGGTGGCGAAAGCTCGCGCGAGGCCGACGCGCTGCTGCATGCCGCCGGAGAGCTCATGGGCGAATTTGTCGGCAAACTTGTCGAGGCGCACGAGCTTCAGCTTCTCGTCCACGATCCGCTCGCGCTCGGTCTTGGGCACGCCGCGCACCTCGAGGCCGAAGGCGACGTTGTCGCGCACGGTGAGCCAGGGCATCAGCGCGAATTGTTGGAAGACCATGGAGATGCGGTTACGGCGAAGCTGACGCAGGGTCTCCGCACTGCAATTGGCGACGTCGACCTCCTGATCGCCCGTATGGACGATGACCTTGCCACGGGTGACCGTGTTCAGGCCGTTGACGCAGCGCAGCAGCGAGGATTTGCCCGAGCCCGACAGGCCCATCAGCACGAGGATCTCGCCCTCGTTGACGAAGAGCGAGGCATCGTGCACGGCAACAAGGTTGTCGGTCTTGTCGAGGATGGTATCCCGCCCCTCGCCCATATCGAGCATGGCGAGCGCCGCCGCCGTATTGCGGCCGAAGATCACGTCGACATGTTCGAAGCGCACCGCATTGCGCGCCGCCGGCTCCATGCCATCGGTCTTGTTGCTGTCTGTCATGACTCAGCCCTTTGCCGGCCGCGACGCGCGTGCACGCGCGCGCTGCTTGGTGACGCGATCGAGCCCGATGGCGACGATGACGATGGCGATGCCCGCCTCCACACCCAGCGAGACATTACTCTGGGCGAGTGCGCGTACCGTAGGCGTGCCGAGACCACCGGCGCCCACCAATGCTGCGATCACCACCATGGATAGCGAGAGCATGATGCATTGCGTCACCCCCGCCATGATGGTGGGCAAAGCTGCCGGCAGCTTCACTTTCATCAGCAGCTGCCAGCGGGTGCAGCCGAAGGCTTCACCCGCCTCGATCAGCGGCTTCTGCACCTGGCTGATGCCGAGATAAGTCAGCCGGATCGGTGCCGGAACGGCGAAGATCACGGTGGCAATCAACCCCGGAACGATGCCGAGCCCGAACAGCACCAATGTGGGGACCAGGTACACGAAGGTCGGGATGGTCTGCATCATGTCGAGGATCGGCGCCATGGTCTGGTAGATCCAGGGCCGACGCGCCGCGAGGATGCCGAGCGGGATGCCGATAACCAGCGAGACGAAACTGGCCCCGGTGACCAGCACCAGCGTCTCGATCATTTCGTTCCACAGATCGAGATTCAGGATGAACAGCAGGCCGACCAGAATGAACAAGGCGACCTTCCAGCTGCGCTGCAGCCAAAAGGCCAGCAACGCGGCAGCCGCACAGAAGGCCAGCGGGTTGACGTGGTTTTCCAGGATGTCGACCAGCCAGTCGATCGGGACCGTGAGCCCGCTGGAGATGGCGTCAAAAAACCAGGCAAAATTCGTCGTCAGCCAATCGACGAAGGCGCGCGCCCAATCGCCGATGGGCACTTTGTGATCGGTGATCAGATGCTGCAATGCGTCCATGGCCACGCCCCCGTTAGCCGGCCTGGAGCCGGCTCGTCAGAAAATTCAAATCCAGAGCAGGATCGGATCAGGATGACGCAAACTGATCCGTGATTCTTGCTCTAACTTTCTTAGAAATCAGCGGCTGATTCACGCCTTACGTTTATCAACGCGAGACGATCAGACGCTGCCGAAAACAATGACGGCCCCTGCCTGGTGAATCAAGCAGGGGCCGTGATCGTCTGCATCAAGCGGGGCCTCGCCTTCGACAGGCTCAGCATGAGCCTGCCAAAGCAAGAGGCCCGAAAAAATCAGCTCCCGCTGATGCCCAGCGATTTCTTCACCGCCGCCCCACCATCCTGTCCGTCGAAAGTGGTGACGCCGGCAAGCCACTTGTCGAGAACGACAGGATTGGCCTTCAGCCAGGCCGTTGCGGCCCGGTCGCCATCCTTGTCCTTGTTGGTGCTGATGCCGTCCATCACTTCCGATTCCATCGGAATGGTGAACTTCAGATTGGCCAGCAGCTTGCCGAGGTTCGCGCATTCAGCGCTGTAGCCCACCCGCGTCAGCGGATGAATTTGCGACGCGCCGAAGCCCATGGCATCCCAGCCGGTCAGATAGGTGATTGGCATCTTCGCCATCACCGGATGCGGCGCCCAGCCCAGGAATACGATCCATTCCTTCTTGGCCATCGCCTTCTGCGCCTGGGCCAGCATGCCCTGTTCTGAAGACTCGACCAGCTTGTAGCCCTTCATCTCGTTCTTCGGATCGTCGATCGCCTTCTGAACGATCTTGTTGCCGTCATTGCCCGGCTCGATGCCATAGAACTTGCCGTTGAACTTCGCGGCGTTGGGGCCGAGATCCTTGATGTCCTTGACGCCGGCTTCGGCGACATAGTTCGGCACCACCGGACCATAAGGCGCGTCGGTCAGATCGGGCGGCAGTTCCTCGACGGTATGGGCGTCGCGATAAGGCTTGGTGCCTTCTTCGTTCGAAGGCAGCCAGTTGTCGAGGAAGAGATCGAGCTTCTTGCCCTTGAGACCTTCCAGGATCACCGGCAGGTCGAGCACATCGATCTTGGTTTTGTAGCCCAGCGCGCTGACGACGACGTTGAACAGGCCGTTCTGCGCCGTGTTGTCGGTCCAGCCCACATCGGCCATGTGAATCTTCTGGCAGCTCGCCGGCTCGCCGGCCTGCGCCGTCCCGAAGGCGAGCACCAAAGCCAGAGGGGAAAGCATCAAGGTTTTACGAAAGCCCATTGATCGTGCCTCCATTGCGACAGGCGCAAAAAGCAGCCCGTCCATTGCTGTTATTCTGATCGCAACCCGGCCAAACGGGCCGGATCGCATCCTGTGCGGCGTTGTGCAAAGCTTAGCGGTTCGGCTGCATACAGTGCAATATAAACAAAGATTTGGCCGCTTTTTGGCCAGTCCGGGACCGACATGGTGGCGCCATTTCGCGACACCATAATGGTGCGCGGGCACGGCGCGCGAGCCGCTTTGTGAAGAAGAAGGACGGGTGATGGCCAAGCCGCGCATCGTAAAGCGCATCGAGCGATATAATCGCGGGCGCGAGGCAGAGCGTCTGGCGATCAAATATGCGCGCATGCGCGCCAGCCCCTTCGTCTTCCTGCGCGGCACGGCACATCTCTTCTATGAAGACTGGCCAAAGCGCAGCCCGCTGAACGCCTCGCCCAAAACCTGGATTTGCGGCGATCTGCATCTGGAGAATTTCGGCGGCTATCGCGCGGCCAATGACAGCGAGTGTTTCGATATCAGCGATTTCGACGAGGCGGCTCTGGCGCCCGTCACATGGGAGCTCGCTCGCCTTGCCGTCAGCCTGCTGCTGGCTGCCGATATGACGGGCATGGAGAAAGCCGACGCGCAGGCCTTGATTGGACACTGCATGGATGGCTATGCCGCGGCAATGGCCCTTCCCATCATCGCGCCGGTCGATGGCAAGACACCGCAACCGGACCTGCGAAGGTTTCTTGGGGCGCTGTCGGCAGTCCATCCCGATGCCTTCCTGAAGCAGCGCATCACCGGCGACAAGCGGCGATTGCGCATCATGGATGACAAGACGCTTGCGGCGAGCGAACGTGAGAAGCGGCAGGTAAAACGCTGGTGGAAAAAGCAGCGCAGGCATCCTGAAATCGCACCCTTCGGCAAGCTGCTCGATGTCGCGCGGCGGATTACCGGCACCGGCAGCCTGGGGGTGCACCGCTATGCACTGCTGACTGCCAGCAAAGATGGCTCGCGCCTGCTGGAAGCAAAGCAGGCGGTGCCAGCCGCCATGATCCAGCAGCATCGCGCGCCGGCCAATCCCTGGCCGAATGAGGCGCTGCGCGTCGTCGCTGTCCAGCACCGCGCGCAGCGCACGCCTCCTTTACTGCTGGAAGCCGTCAGGATCGGCAAACGTGACTACATCCTGCGCGAGCTGCACCCCGGGGACGACAAGCTCACCGTGATCGCGGGCAAGGCGCAGACCCTGCGCCTGATGCGGCTTGCCCCTTGGCTCGGCCGGGTCGCCGCCGCAAGTCATCGCCATGCTGCCGGCTGGAAGGGTGCCGATGCGGCAACGACGATGGCAGCCTTTGCCAAAGGCACAACGTGGCGCAAACAGGTCACCGCTTACGCCATCGGCTATAAACAGGTTGTGCTGCGCGACTGGGCGCAGTTCAAACAGGCGACGCAGCCCAAAATCCGATCAGCGAAATGAGTCGTAATGTGATGGAGCCGATATCATGACTATCGATGGTGGCGATCTGGAAAACGAGATGGCGGGCTGGCGCCATCATCTGCATGCTCATCCCGAAACCGGCTTCGAAGAATTCCAGACTTCGGATTTTGTCGCCGAAAAGCTGACGGCGCTGGGCCTTGAGGTTCATCGCGGCATCGGTGGCACCGGTGTGGTCGCGACATTGCGCGCGGGCGGTGGAAATCGTGCCATCGGCCTGCGCGCCGATATGGATGCGCTGATGATCCAGGAAAAGGTGCCCGAACGCGCCCATGCCTCGCGCCATGCCGGCAAGATGCATGCCTGCGGCCATGATGGCCATATGGCGATGCTGCTGGGGGCTGCGAAGACATTGACGGCGGCGAAGGATTTTCACGGCATCGTCCATTTCGTCTTCCAGCCGGCCGAAGAACACGGCCGCGGCGCAAAGGCGATGCTGGATGACGGGCTGCTGACGCGTTTTCCCATGGAAGAAATCTATGGCGTCCACAACATGCCGGGCATTGCCTTCGGCAAGTTCGCCACCCGCGCCGGCGGCATCATGGCCTCTGAAGATAATTTTGTGATCCAGATCAAGGGGCGAGGAACCCATGCGGCCCGCCCCCATATGGGGATCGATCCCATCGTCGCCGGCTCCGAAATCGTGCTGGCGCTGCAAACCATCATCGCGCGCAAGCTCGATCCCATGGCCCAAGGCGTGGTCTCGGTAACCGAGTTCATCACCGATGGCATCCGTAACGCGCTGCCCGGCCATGTCACGCTGAAGGGCGATACCCGCAGCTATTCACCGGCCGTACAGGCGCTGATCGAGGAGCGCATGGCGGCGATTGCCGCCGGTATCTGCATGGCACATGGCGCCGAGCACGAATTCTCCTATACCCATGAATTCGCGCCCACGGTGAACTCGACCGAGCACGTTCCCTACGCCGCCGCTGCGGCGGTCGCGGTCGTCGGCGAGGCGCAGGTCGATGCCGATTGCCCGCCTATCCTGGCGTCGGAGGATTTCGGCGCCTTCCTGCAGGCGATCCCAGGCAACTACACCTTCATCGGCACCGGGGTTGCGGGCGAAGAAGGCGGCGTGCCGCTGCATAATTCGAAGTATGACTTCAACGACCGCATCCTGGGGCTCGGCGCGCGCTACTTCGCGCAGCTGGCGCGGGATCGGCTGAAGGCATGATGTTTCCCTCTCCCGTTTTGCGGGTGAGGGAAACAAAGCGGCGGAGGTCAGCGCTGCGAGGTTTCGTAGTTTGGCGCGATATAGACCTTTGCCTCGGATCGCGGCAGAGGCGGCTTGCCCAGGATCATGTCGGCCAGCTTCTCCGCCATCATGATGGTGGGCGCATTCAGATTGCCGCTGACCACGTTGGGCATGATGGAGGCATCGACGACGCGCAAATGCTCCATGCCATGCACGCGCCCGCCTGCATCCACCACCGCCATGCGGTCGGTGGCCGTGCCCATCTTGCAGGTGCAAGAGGGGTGATAGGCGCTCTCCCCCATCTTGCGGATATGGGCATCGATCTCCGCGTCGGTCTTCACCTCGGGGCCGGGTGAAAGCTCCTTGCCGCGATAGGGATCGAAGGCCTTCTGGGCGAAGATCTCGCGCGTCAGCCGAATGCCCGCGCGCATTTCCTGCCTGTCGCCCTCGGTCTGCATGTAGTTGAACAGGATCTCCGGATGCTGTCTGGGGTCCTTGGATTTAAGTTTCACATGCCCCCGGCTTGTCGGACGCATGGGGCCGACATGGGCCTGATAGCCGTGGCCGGCCTGGGCCTGGCTGCCGTCATAGGAGGCTGCGATCGGCAGGAAGTGATACTGCAGATCGGGATGCTCGACGCCTGGCTTGCTGCGAATGAAGCCGCCGGCCTCGAACTGGTTGCTGGCGCCAGGACCGGTGCCGAAGAAGGTCCATTCCATGCCGACCAGAAGCTGACGGAGTGGATTCTTCATCACCGGATAAAGGGTGATCGGCTGCAGGCAAGCATGCTGCACATAGGTCTCGATATGATCCTGCAGGTTCTGGCCGACGCCGGGCAGGTCCTGGACCACCCCCACATCATGCTGGCGCAGATGATCCGCCGGCCCGATGCCGGAAAGCATCAGGATCTGTGGCGAATTGATGGAGCCGCCGCTGAGGATGACTTCCTTCGCGGCACGCGCCTGTTTCATCTCGCCGCCCTGGTTGTATTCGACGCCAACGGCCTTCTTGCCCTCGAACAGCACGCGCAACGTCAGCGCGCGCGTTGCCACCTCGATATTGCCGCGCTTCATCGCCGGACGCAGATAGGCCTTCGCCGCACTCCAGCGCCGGCCGCGATACGTCGTCATATCCATCGGCCCCAGCCCTTCCTGCTGGTAACCGTTCAGATCGGCGGTGACGGGATATCCTGCCTGCTTGCCCGCCTCGACCCAGGCCTTGAATAGCGGCTGGGGCGTGTGGCCACGGCTGACATGAAGCGGGCCTTCGCCACCGTGATAATCGTCGGCCCCCAGATCGCGGGTCTCGGCCTTGCGGAAGTAAGGCAGGATCTGCGAATAGGACCAGCCGCTCAGCCCCATCTGGGCCCAGCTGTCGTAATCCCGCGCATGGCCGCGGATATAGCACATGCCGTTGATGGAGGATGAGCCGCCAATCACTCGGCCGCGCGGGCAATACATGCGCCGGCCATCCATGAAGGGATCGGGCTCGCTGCGATAAGCCCAGTTCAGCTTGTCGTTGGCCAGCGGATAGGCGAAGGCCGCCGGCATATGGATCTTCCAGTTGAAGAACCAGTCCTGACCGCCGGCCTCCAGCACCAGGATCCTGTTGTCGGGATTGGCGCCCAGGCGATAGGCCAGCACGCAGCCCGCCGAGCCTGCGCCGACAATGATGTAGTCGTAGGTCTTCGTATCAGCCATGGATTGCCAGCGATCCCTCGAAATCCCGCAGCCAATGTAGAGCGGACGCCGCGAACCGCAACAGCCCTATCCGGCCTTGGCCGGTTTGGCGCGAGGATCGAGCGTGCCGGCGACGTTGCCTTCGCCGCGGGGGGCAAACTTCGCCTGCTCCGCCGAGGGCAGCGCCACGCGGCGGCCCATGCGATAGCGGGTGAAGGCCGCGAGCGCCCCTGCGACCGCGGCGAGATACAGGAACAAGGCCCAGTCATTGCCCCGCGACATCATCAGCGAAGCCAGCAGCGGGCCGGCTGTGGCACCGATAGACCAGGAGAGCAGCATCCCCGCCGAGGCCGCCACCATATGGTCGCGCTCGACATAGTCGAAGGCATGGGCAACCGCCAGCGGATAGACCGTTGCCGCGCAACCGCCGAAGAGCCCGGTCATGATCAGGAGCGCGCTCGTCGCATGACTGGTGCGCGAGAGCGTGTATTCGATGAGCGAAGTAGTCGCAATGGCAATGAGCACGGCAAGCAGCACGGTGCGGCGGTCGTATTTGTCGGAGAGCCAACCGATGGGCCACTGGATCAACAACCCGCCCATCAAGGTGATGCCCATGAAGATGGAAATGAAAAACACCGACATGCCGATACCCGCACCGAAGACCGGACCCATGCCATAGAAGGCGCCGCTGATAAGCCCGGAGCCGAGCGAGGCCACGACGCCGAGCGGCGAAATGCGATAGAGCTTGGCGATGGAAAGACGTGCGACCTTGTCCATGTCAGGCCCGGCGACCCTGGTCAGCACCACAGGCACCAGCGAGACGCAGAGCAGCATGGCGCCCAGGCTGAACAATTCCAGCCCCTTCACGCTCCAGACATTCACCAGCATCTGGCCCAGGACAGAAGCGAGATAGCTGGTGACCATATAGAGGGAGAGGATCTGCCCGCGAGTCTTCTTGGTGGAGCGAAGGTTCAGCCAGCTCTCGATGGTGAAGAACAGCCCCGCCATCAGAAAGCCGATGGCGATGCGCAGCACCGCCCAGACGATAGGGTCGAACCAGAGCGGAAACAGCAGGGTCGTCGCCGCCACGCCGCCGGCAAAGGCGGCGAAGGCGCGGATATGACCGACCCGCGAAATCACCCCCTGCCCCCACAGGCAGCCGCAAACCAGCCCGCCGTAATAAGCTGACATGACGAGACCGGAGAATTCCGTGGGCACATGTTCCAGGCTCATGCGCACCGGGAGCACGATGCCGATCAGCCCGTTGCCGAGGATGAGGATGCCGGCGCCGAGCAGCAGTGAGGCAACTTGCTTGAGGGC
>DASXQK010000447.1:0-6142 GCA_036493015.1 Dongiaceae bacterium
AGCTTCGATCAGCAGATCGACATAGGGCTTCAGATCGCGCTGATGCCAGTTTCGTTTTGCCTCAGTCGCAAGACCCGAGAGCTTGCAATAGACGCGCTGATCCTTCGCGATCTCGCGCATCGAGATCGCCCAATCGTCGTAGCGGCCTTTGGCGATGACGGGCTTGGCGCCGTGGTCGATGACGATGGGTAGATCGGGATAGAGGGTCAGGAATTTCCTGAACGGCGCCAGATGCGGCGGCCTCAGCAGCGCATCGAAGCGCAGGCCCTGGCGTTGCATCGCTGCGATGGCCGGGTGCAAAGCGGGCCGCAGCATCCATTGCGGGTCGGCGATGTCCTGAATCATGGGCCGCAGGCCCTTGAGGCGGGGATTGGCCGATAGCCGTTCGATATCGACCACGGCCTGCGGAGATTCGAGATCGACCCAGCCCACCACGCCCAGCACGAAGGCGGCGTCATGGGCCAGCTCCAGCAGATAGTCGGTTTCGGCAACGCTCGCCGCGGCCTGGACCAGCACCGTGGCGTCGATATCGTTGTCGTTCAGGATCGGTCCGAGATCCGCCGGCTGGAAATCGCGAAACAGCGGCGTCAGCTTGGGCGTGAGCCAGCTATAGTCGCCGCGCATGAGGCGCCAGAAATGCTGGTGGCTGTCGACCCGCATCATGGTGTCACCCCAGGGGCGCTGCGCCGGCCATGCCCGGCGTGGGTGCATCGGGATGCAGCAAACCCTGGCTGCGCAGATCGTCCCAGAAGCCTGGCGGGATCCTGGCCTTGACCATCTGCCAGTGGCTTTGCACTTCCGCCGCTGTCCTGGCGCCGGGGATGACACTCGCCACCACCGGATGGGCAAGACAGAATTGCAATGCTGCATCGCCCAGCGCTACGCCATGGGCGGTGGCGATCTCGGCCAGCTTTTTCACCCGATCGCGGATGGCATCGGGAATGGCACCATAGTCATAGGTCGCATCGGCACGCCCCAAACGGACCAGCACGCCGGAATTGAACGGCCCACCGATGATGATCGAGATGCCGCGCTTCTGGCAGGCGGGAAAAAAACCATCCAGCGGCGCCTGCTCCAGCAGCGTGTAACGGCCGGCCAGCAGGAAACAATCGAAGTCACCCGCTTCCAGCGCCGCTTCGCAAGCCGCAAGATCGTTGACCCCGAGGCCGATGGCGCTGACCACGCCGTTGCGGCGCAGCTCGTCCATGGCGCGATAGCCGCCATCCATGGCGATCGACATCAGTCCGGGATAGCAATCGCCATGGGTGCGGGCTTCGATATCGTGCATCAGCAGGATATCCACACGCTCCAGCCCCAGGCGCTGATAACTGTCCTCGATCGAGCGCATCACGCCGTCATAGGAATAGTCGTATTCCGCATGGAAGGGCATGGAGGCGGGGAAGTTCTCGAGCCGCTTTTGCTCGCTGTCGCCCGGGCGGATCAACCGGCCGACTTTCGTCGACAGGACATAATCACCGCGCGGATGGGGGCGTAGCGCATCGCCCATGCGGCGTTCGCTCAAGCCGTAGCCGTAATAGGGTGCTGTATCGAAATAGCGGCAGCCATTCGCCCAGGCCGTATCGATGGCTTTGGCCCCGTTGCGATCGCTGACCGGTTCTTGCAAATTCCCCAAGGGCGCGCCGCCGCAGCCCAACGCCGTGACCCGCAATCCGGTCCGGCCGACCCGCCGTTGATCCATATATTTGCCCCTACTGTTATACTAGTATATCAGATACTGCTTGAACAAAACAGGAAGGTTTTGGTTTCCCAAGAACGTGCCATCGCGCTGATTAAAAAGGGAAATTCTGCATCAAGACCCCCTCGTTCAATTGTCATATGATTTAACAGTTGTTAATAAAAATACCCTTGCTCAAAGGGGAGATAACCATGATCAAGGCCGCCGCTTTTCACTCCAAGAAACCGGGCATCAAGCCGGTCTTTCACGATAACAAGGCCTGCCCCGAAGGCGCCAGGATCGAAGCGGACCATCTCGCCGCGGGCACCGCGATGCAGCCGCGCTACGAACACTGCGCCCGCCTGCAGGCCCAGGGGAAATAGCCGGCGTACGCATCCGCTTTCCTTGACCGGGCGCGAGCCATGCGGAAAGCTGGCCCATCCTCACCAGCCAGCCGTCTCAGCCAGGACTTCCCCCTCATGAAACTCTTCATCGCCGGTTTCGACACCGAGACCAATACCTTTGCGCCCATACCCACCGGCATAAGGGGTTTCGAGGAAGGCTTCATGGCCCATGGCGATGCAACCCGGCAGGAAGCCAACTACCACTCGGTTCAGCTTCATGTCTGGCGCAAGCTGGCGGAAGCGCGCAACTGGCAAGTGGTGGAGAGCCTGTCCACCTATGCCGAGCCCGGCGGCACTATTGTACGCAGCGTGTATGAGCGGTTGCGCGACGAGATCCTCGCCGATCTGAAGAAGGCGATGCCGGTGGATGTCGTGTTGTTGGCCCTTCACGGCGCCATGGTGGCCGAGGGCTATGACGATTGCGAAGGCGACTTGATCGCCAAAGTGCGCGCCATCGTCGGGCCCGATGTGATCGTCGGCGCCGAGCTCGACCTGCATTGCCATGTCAGCGACATGATGGTGCGCGAAGCCAACCTGCTGGTTGCCTACAAGGAATATCCCCATGTCGATATCCACATCCGCGCCGACGAGCTGTTCAAGCTCGCCGCCGACGCGGCGATGGGCAAGACCAAGCCGACCATGGCGGCTTTCGACTGCCGGATGATCAACACCTACCGCACCACCGAGCAACCACTGCGCGGTTTCGTCGACAAGATGATGGCGATGGAGGGCAAGAACGGCGTGCTGTCCGTCTCGCTCAGCCACTGCTTTCCCTGGGCGGATGTTCCGGATATCGGCGCCAAGACCATCGTCATCACCGATGGCGATCCGTCCAAGGCAACGGCGCTGGCCGCCGATCTGGGCAAGGAGTTCTTCGGGCTGCGCCACAAGATTGCACCCAAATTCCTGCTGCTCGACGAGGCGCTGGAGGAAGCACTCGCTTTGGAGGGCAAGCCGATCGTCATTGCCGATGTCGCCGACAATGCCGGCGGCGGCGCGCCAGGCGATAACACCGCCTTCCTGCGCCGGGTCCTCGAACGCGGCATCCGCGATGTCGCCAGCGGTTTCTACTGGGATCCGATGGCGGTGAAGTTCTGCCAGGAGGCAGGGGTGGGCGCAACGTTCAACCTGCGCCTGGGCGGCAAGATGGGTCCCACCTCCAGCATGCCGCTCGACATTCGCGTCACGGTCCGCGCGCTTGCCGACAGCGTGACCCAGCGTTTCGGCGATGCACCGGTCAATCTGGGCGCCTCGGCCTGGATTACGACGGAAGGGGTTGATCTGGTGGTGAACTCCTTGCGCACCCAGGTCTTTCATCCCGAGGGCTTCACCAAGCTCGGCATCGATCTCAGCCAGCGCAAGATCGTGGTGGTGAAATCGACCCAGCATTTCCATGCCGGCTTCGCGCCCATCGCCAAGAAGATCCTCTACGCCGCGACGGCGGATTCCTGGCATCGCAGCTTCGGCTCGATCCCCTATACCAAGCTGAAGCGTCCCTATTGGCCGAAGGTGGAAGACCCCTTCGCTGCGTGACCTTCGGCGCTTAGAAGAACGTGCGGATCGCGCCGGTGATGTTGTAGGCGTCGTCGACCAGATAGATCAGCTGCCATTTGTCGAAGGTGGTGCAGGGATGGGAAATCCCCAGCGCCACCATATCGCCAACCTGCAGAGGGCTATCGGTCGGCACGGCGACATGGGCGTGCTGGTCGTTCAGCTCGACGATCTTGTGACCTTCGGCCAGCGGCTGGACTGCCTTGTCCCTGCCCGGCCGCGCCCAATAGAGCGGCATTGGCATGTCGGCATCCGAGCCCAGGTCGCGCCGTCCGGCGGTCAGGATCAATCGCCCGGGTTCCGGGCGCGATTGCACATAGGTCCAGATTTCCAGCGCCTGCTGAAGACCGCCGGTAACTTTGGCTGCAACCGGCGAGCGGCTTTGCAGCCGGGCGAAGAAGTTGCGGTATGACGCGGAATCCTGGGTGAGATAACAGCCGCTGCGCAGCAGCAACAGCGTCTCACCCAGGCCGGCATTGCCAAGCTTCTTTGCCACGATGTCGTAGAAAGCCGAGCCCCCCGCCGAGAGGATGACGGGTCCGGGCGCGAACAATTTCTCCTTCGCGCAATCGCCAGCGATGCCGACCAGGAAATCCATGAATTCGTCGACTGCCTTCTCGCGATCTTCCATGGGGCCCTGGACAAGGCCCTCGAAACCCTCGACCCCACGCAGCGCCACATAAGGCGCGTGATCGCGGATTGCGCGCGCCACGGCGAGCGCCTCCTCGCGGGTGCGGCAACCCGTGCGGCCACCCATCATCCCACCCTCGAGCAACAGATTCATCGGCCGCGACAGGCCGGCGCGCTTGGCTTCGGCGGCGATCCGGGCCACGCCCTCGATCGAATCCGCCAGGGAATAGAATTCGAAGGCGCGATCGCGGGCCAGTTCGCCGATGACATAGGCAATGGCCTGGCGGCCGACCAATTGATTGGCGAGCACGATGCGCTTCACCCCGAAGCGCCGCGCGATCTGCAGCTGGCCGACCGTGGCGACCGTGATCGCCCAAGCCCCGTCGGCCAGCTGGCGCTGGAACAGCTGCGGGCTCATGGTCGTCTTGCCATGGGGTGCTATGAGCGCACCGCTTGCCTGCAGGAATTGGGCCATCCAGCGGCTGTTGTTATCGAGGGCGCCTGCCTTCAGCACCGCCGCGGGCAGCGGCAGGTCTTCGCGAAACAGGTTCCAGCCCTTTCGCCCGACATCGCCCAGGCGAAGACCGCCCATGCCGGCGGGCACGCCCTTCACCCTTTCGTCCAGGCGCCAGTCGTCGAGCTCAGCCAGGGCCCGCTTGCTGATATCCGTATCGGTGGTTTCCGCGATCGACATGGTTCTTGTCCTCAGTTGAATCGCGCCGGCGACAGCGCCTGCTCGGTGACGCCGAGATCGGCAAGATCGGTGGGCATGCCCCTGCCCTGCGCCAGCGCACCAACGAGACGCGAGATGCCGGGCGCCGTCTGGATGCCATAGCCGCCCTGCCCCACCAGCCAGAAAAAACCTTCGACCCGGGAATCGAAGCCGATCACCGGTGTCTTGTCCTTGGCAAAACTGCGCAAGCCCGCCCAGCGATTCTCGATGCGGCGCACCGGCAAATCGGCAGCCTGTTCCAGCCTGTCGATCAGGATGGCGATATCGAGTTCCTCGGGCTGCACGTCGCAGGGCGGCATCGGCGTCTCATCGGCCGGCGAGGCCATGATCCGGCCCGCATCGGGGCGAAAATAGAACTGCTCATCGGCATCGATGACGCTATGCCAGTCACGGCTGTCGATACCCGGCGGCGGCTGGAACAGGATCGCCGTGCGCCGCTTGGGCGTAATGCCGACAGGCCTGGCGCCGGCAAGCGCTGCGACCTGGTCGCCCCAGGCACCGGCCGCATCGATGACGACACGGCTACGGAACTTCCCGGCCCTGGTTTCGGCAAGCCATTGCCCATCCTGGCGCGTCAGGCCTAACAAAGCGGCATCGGTGCGCAGCTCGCCGCCGCGCGCCTTCAGCCCGCGCAGATAACCCTGATGCAGCGCATTGACCTCGATATCCATGGAATCGGGATCGAGCACGGCGCCGGCGAGATATCCGGGTTTCAGCACCGGCGAGCGGCGATAGGCCTCTTGCGCCGTGATGGCGCGGATATTGCTGCGCAGCCCCGCCACTTCCGCCATCAGCGCGTCGAGAGAAGCCTGCTGGTCCGGCCGGCCGATGAACATGACGCCACGCGGACGCAGCAGCAGCTGGTCGGTGAAACCGGCCGGCGGGTTCAGGTAGAATTCCTTGCCGCCGGTGGTTAGGCCGCGCACGGTGCGGTTGCCATAGGTCTCGGCGTAAAGCGCCGCCGAACGGCCGGTGGTGTGATAGCCGCAGCGCTCTTCCATCTCGATCAGCAGGACGCGGGCGAAGCCAGCCAGCTCATAGGCAGCCGAAGCTCCGGCCATGCCGCCGCCCACCACGATGTAATCGAATTCCGCCATGGTCCCCGCCGGCGATCTCTCGCTCGAGCCACTTACCGCGCGCCTCACAAAC
>DASXQK010000448.1:0-1552 GCA_036493015.1 Dongiaceae bacterium
CGCAACCCATACGGCAGGTTATGCTTGGGCCATTCGAATTTGACCGTTCGCTGTTTAGCCCGTGAGGCGCTGCTGTGAAGATCGTCGCGATACGCGTTTTCTGCCTACGCTACGACATGCCCTATGCGCTGACCTATGCGCGCGGGGAGTATCAAACCCGCGAGGCGCTGCTGGTGAAGGTCGAAACCGACGATCCGGCCATTTTTGGCTGGGGCGAATCGGCGATGTGGGGCGGCCCTCATGCGGTGACCGCCACTTTGATCGAGCGCGAGATCGCGCCGCTGCTGCTGGGCCAGGATCCTCGGCGCCCCGAATATCTCTGGGAGAAGGTTTTCCAGGAAACCTACTATCACGGCCGCCGGGGCGTGGTGATCGCGGCACTATCGGGCATCGACATCGCACTCTGGGACATCCTGGGAAAATGTTGCGGCCAGCCCTTGTGGCGGCTGCTTGGCGGCTTCGGCCAGCCGGTGGCAGCATATGCCTCGTCGGGCTATTACCGCCGCGACTATGGGCTCGACGCGTTTGCCGCCGACGTGGCCAAGGCGCGTGCCGCCGGCTTTTGCGCCTACAAGATGAAGATCGGCAACATCCCACTGGCGGTGCATGCCGGCGTGCTTGCGGATGTTCCGCTGCGGGTTTCCTTCACGGACGACCTGAAGCGCGTCTTCGCCGCGCGCGAGGCGATCGGCGCCGATCGCGGACTGATGATCGATGCCACCACCTCGCTCAGCCTGCGCATGGCGCTGCGCTATGCGCAGGCTTTGGAGTCACAGAACGTCCGCTGGTTCGAGGAGCCGGTGCAGGCCGAAGACGTCGCGGGCTGTGCCGATCTCGCGCGGCGAACTTCTATCCCGATCGCCGGATTTGAGACGGAGACAGGCCGCGACGCCTTTGCCCGCCTGATCGATGCCGGCGCCATCCAGATCGTGCAACCCGACATCGTGCAGGTCGGCGGCATCACGGAAGCGCGAAAGATCGCCCACTATGCCCAGATGCGAAAGCTGCTGTTCACCAGCAAGAACTACAGCACGGTGGTGAGCTCGGCCGCCTGCCTGCATCTGCTCTACGCCCTGCCGAATGGGGAGTATTTCGAGTGCGACCAGGATCCGCTGCCTTGGCGCAATGAGCTGTTGGTCCGCCCGGCCTTCCGCCTCGAGGATGGCCATGCGATTCCCTCGGACCGGCCGGGACTGGGAATCGAGCTGGATGAGGCGGCCTTGGCGCCTTGGCTCGTCGATCCCGCCCGTTAGCCGGGCTCGGTTTGAACTAAGGGATTACGTCCACCGCTGACCAGCCATGCAAAAGGCCCCACGAGGGGGCCTTTTGCATGGCGGAGGGGGAGTCCGCCCATGCCATAATGTTTTCCAATTCTGAACAAGGCGTTAGTTTGTTTTCGCCTGGGCCGACTCGCAAATTGACTTACAAATCGATCCATGGGCGCACCAGCATTGGGCTGGTGCCGGTTATGCGGCACTCCGGGAAGGCGAAGAGTGTGCTATTTCCATCTTTCGCGCATGCGGCCGGCGAGATCGATCTGGGGCACCGCCTC
>DASXQK010000449.1:0-3866 GCA_036493015.1 Dongiaceae bacterium
ATCTTCATCTCGCGCTCGATGGGTTGATAGGGATCGGTATTGGTGCCCATGGCGAGCAGCGCCGGGCGATAGCTTGGCTTCGACAACTCCTCGGCCAGAAGCCGTGGCGCCTCGGGCTTGGCGAACAGCCGCGTCTCGAAATCGAGGCCGGGCGAGAGGCCGAGGTATGAATGCGTCGGACGGGCAAAGCAGTAAACACAGCCATGCTCGCAGCCGCGATAGGGATTGACCGAACGGTCGAAGCCGACATCGGGGGATTCATTCCAGGCGATCGCGCTGCGGGTCGCATCGATGGTGACGGTGGTGGTGAGCGCGGGCAGATCCTCATCCTCGCCGCCATCGACCGCGCTCCAGCCATCATCCTCTCGCGTGCGATCGCCGGGCTCGAAGCGGCCGGGCCGGTTGGAGACAGCGCCCCGACCCTTCAGCGCCTGATCGGGCAGGCGCGTTTCGACGATCGAATGGGCGTCGTCGGGTAACTGTTCCGGCTTGGGCGCGGTGATCGGCGGGCGGAAGGGCTTGGGGGATTTCATGCGGTAAATGCTAGCGCCGCATGAGAACAAATCAAGAACTAATAATCAGTGCGATGGGACCTCCACCGACACTTTCTTGCGACGAGCCGAGGCTTTGCCGCCGTTGCGCACCATCATGAACCGGCCGATGACGCCGGGCCGGATCTGCCACTGGCCCTCGATTTCCTGGCCGTCGGCAGCGACTTCACCGTGATATTGCACCGAGTCATAGAGACGGAAGCTGCCGTGATAGATCTTGATCCAGGTGACGGCGCGGCCCGTGTGACGGCCCTGAATCGAGGCGCTGATGGTGATGCCCTTCGCATCGCCGGCAGTACCGACTTCCTCGACCACCCCATCGAGCCAGGTGCCGTTTTCATTGATCGTCGCGCTGAAAGGCACCGGCGACTTGTTGCGGCGGCCGCTATAGCTGTACTGGCCCTGCCATTGGCCGGTGAGGTCGGGTGAATTCTCCTTGTCGTGCAACCGGCGTCTCCGCAAGGCGGGATTATTTCTTCAGATGCTCCTGCAGCCGCGGCATCAGCTCCGCCAGGTTGCAGGGGCGGAAGCGGATATCGAGCTGCCAGCGCAGGATATCCTCCCAGCCATCGCGGCAGGCGCCAGGCGAACCAGGGAGCGCAAACAGATAAGTGCCGCCGGCAACCCCGCCCACGGCACGGCTCTGCATGGTGGATGTGCCGATCTTCTGCCAGCTCAGCATGCGGAAGAGTTCACCGAAGCCGTCGATCTTTTTCTCGAACAGGGATTCGAAGGCTTCGGGCGTCACATCGCGGCCGGTGACGCCGGTGCCGCCGGTGGATATCACGACCTCAACGGCAGGATCGGCAATCCATCTGTGCAGCTTCGCGGTGATCGCGGCCACGTCGTCTTTGACGATGGCGCGATCGGCGATATTGTGGCCGTCACGCTCGATCAGCTCGACGAGGGTGCGGCCCGATTTGTCGTCGGCTTCGCTGCGGGTATCGGAAACGGTGAGGACAGCGATATGAACCGGCTGAAAGGGCCGGGTTCCGTCAATTCTGCCCGCTACTGGCTTGTCCGTTGGCTTGGCTGCTGGCGGCGGCGTATCCATCCTGGGATTGATAGATCGGCCAGCCGCCTGCCGCAACATGATCGAGGCTTGGCGTGGGCTGGCCGAAGCGCTGCTGATAGATCCAGATATTCGCCATGATGCGCTGGACGAAATTGCGCGTCTCGTCCTTGGGCAGGCTTTCGATGAACAGCAGCGGATCGCTGGTGGCATCCGCCGCACGCCATTTCGCCAGCATGCCCGGCCCCGCGTTGTAGGCGATCGCCATCATGAACAGGTTGTTGTTCACCGCCGGATCGGCCAGCAGGCGGCGCATATATTCCTGGCCCAGGGTCAGATTGACGATCGGATCGTGCAGATCCTGGCGTCCGCCGCCGACGGCCCTTGCCGTGCCGGGCATCAGCTGCATCAGACCCGCGGCACCCGAGGCATTATCCGCCACGACATTGAAGGCCGATTCCTGGCGCACCATGGCGAACAGCAAGGCGCGATCGATGGTGAAACCGCCCCGGGGCTGCCAGCGCGGCACGGGGTAGAGATCGGCATCGGCGTGGATATTGGGCTTGAGCTCGGCCAGTACGCCCAGACCCAGCGAGATCGAGGGCAGCTGATAGAACTGCGCCACGGCATGAAGGCCTGCGGCAAGATCGGGGCCGGCGCTCGCCAGTAGCGACTGCATCTCCTGCTCCGCCAATCCCACTTCGCCGATCTGCAGCAGGCCGAGAGCACGCTGGCCACGACCGCTCAGCGCCAGCGCCTGGGCGCCGGCATCGCTGATCGGTTTCGCCGTCCAGTTGAATTCGGCGTCGAGGCCAAGGGCGCGACGCGCCAGCTGGCCATAGAAGGTGCGCGAATACTGTGCGGCCTGGCGCAGCCAGAGACTGACCTTCGCCGGCTCGCGATTTTTCAGATGCGCGCGGGCCGCCCAATAGGCGGCAGCTGAATTATTCCAGTCGCCGCCGTCTTTGGCGTCGGCTGCCTGTTCGAATTGGCCGGCTGCGATGGTGAGATCGCCCCGGCGCCAGGCGGCAAGGCCGGCTTGCCAATGAGGATCGCTGGCGATCGAGCCGCCATCGGGCGTGCCGCCGCGAAAGACATCGATATCCGGCTTGGCGGGGCGTGCCGCACCTGCCGGCAGGCGCTTGAGAGCGAGCTTATAGAGACGCAGCGCCTCGGGATGATCGCCATAGCGGGCAAGCCAGGATGCCAGCTCGCGATAGCTCGCCGTGTAGCGAGCCGAAAGATAGCGCTGGGCCAGGACATGGCCGACCAGGCGGTGGTCGTTCAGCCAGTCCATCGCCAGCTCTGCCTCATGGAAGCGGCCTTGGCGTTGCAGCTCGAAGATCTGGTGATAGCGGTTGGCATCGTCGATTTCCAACGGCTGGACGACGGACGAAAAGCCGCCGGCCTGGCCGGGTGCCTGGTCCGCACCGGGCGGCAAGGCAGCCATCTCCGGCCGCCCCAATGGCCTGGTGCCTAAGGCAATGGCAGACGGTTCCGGGCGCAGCGTCGGCACGCCCGCCTGTTGTGCATTCGCACAATCGGCGCCCGCCGCCAGAGCCGCTACAACCAGAATTAGTCCCCCAGCCAGGGCTTTCCTCCGGCCCGGCCGGAGGTAGAACTTCAATGCTTTCTTCATGGTCGGGGGCGGTCTTACACGACCAAAATCACCCCGGCAACCCCCAATGTCAATTGCTGACACTAGATATGGTATACCTTAACGATCCGCCTACTACAGTTAGGAAATTCCGAGTTCAGCCAATTTTTGTTCCAGCTTCAACAGGTCCCGCCAGGCGGCCCGCTTCTGGGCGGCGGCCCGCAACAGGAAGGCCGGATGGAAGATGGGCATGGCCGGTATGGGGGCCGGCAGGCCCGGCGTCTGATAGTCGTACCAGCGGCCATGGGAGCGGCTGATCCCTTCACCGCGATGCAGCAATGCCTCGGTCGAGGGGCCGCCCACCGTCACCAGTACGGCCGGCGCCACCAGCTCGATATGCCGGGCGATGAAGGGTTGGCAGGCGGCGACTTCATCGGATGTGGGGGTGCGGTTTCCCGGCGGTCGCCAATAGAGAATGTTGGTGATGTAGAACGTCGTCCGGTCGAGGCCGATCCAGCCCACCATCTTGTCCAGCAACTGGCCGCTGACGCCAACGAAGGGCTTGCCGGCGCGGTCTTCATCGGCGCCTGGCGCCTCGCCCACGAACATGACCCGGGCGTTCGGATTGCCATCGCCGAAGACGAGGTTCGTTGCGGTCTTCTTGAGCGCGCAGCCGTCAAAGGCGGCGAGCGCCTCCACCAATTCT
>DASXQK010000450.1:0-2563 GCA_036493015.1 Dongiaceae bacterium
AGCGGCCTGCCGGCCATTGCCTCGCCTGTTGGCGTAAATCGCGATTTTATCGAGGCAAGCGGCGGCGCAATCGCTGCCGGCGACGACAATGGCTGGAGGATGGCGATCCAGAGGCTCGCCGATCCGGCGTTGCGGCAATCCATGGGCGTGCGCGGCCGTCAATGGTGCGAAGCAACCATGTCGATTCAGCACTGGCTGCCGGTACTCGACACGCTGCTGCGGCGCGTCGCCGCAAAGGGCTAGGATAATTCAGCGTGTGGCGGTCGGACGCTGGCGCTTCGCATCAGCAAGCTCCTGGCAGAGCGCCTCCAACCGGCTGAAGCTCGCATCGGCTGTGTTAAGCTCTGCGAGTACGCGGCCCTGCGCGCCCATGGCCTCTCTGCGGCCGGGGTCGATCAGCTCTTTCAGGCGGAAGGAAATCTCACTCGCATCCGCAGGATCGCGTATCAGCCACCCCTGCACGCCCTCCGTCAGCAAGCCCGCGGCACCGTCGCGGCAGCTGAGCGCCACCGGCAAGCCGCTGGCCCAGGCCTCCAGCGAAACCAGGCTGCAGGAATCGTAAAACGCCGGATGCACCAGCGCGTCGGCCGCCGCATAGACCGGCGCGGTATCGGCCGGGGCGCCAAGGAAGTGGCATCGATCATCGATGCCGAGGCCCGCCGCAAGCTGCCGATAATGGTCCAGGTCCGGCCCGCGCCCGGCGATGGCGAGACGGCAGCCAATTCCCTGGCGTGACAGCAGCGCGATCGCGCGTATCGACGATGCCACGCCCTTCAGCCGGAAATTCTGCGCCACTTGCAGGAACAGCACGCCATCGGACGGCATGCCCAGCGCCTGGCGCCGCACTGATTTCTCGGCCGGCGGCGAGGGCGAAAAACGATGCGGATCCACGGCATTATAGATGACCTGGATACGTGACGGATCGGCCCCGGCGAGCTTGAGATCGCGGGCCACGAGATCGGAGCAGGCAACAAAAATGCCGCGCGGATGGCCGAACTGGCGGCGCTCAAGTTCATGCCACAGAGCACGTCCGCGCCGGCGCGAGGGAGAAAGCCGCCATTTCAATCGCCGTGCCGGATCCAGCGAGCGAAGTTCCCCCGCCCCGGCCGCCGCCCGGCTGCCGGCAACCGGATGCAGAACGTCGCCCCCGAGCCCGACGCTGAAATCATGGACGATGTCGGGCGAAAGCGCTGCAGCCGCCGCGGACAAACGGCTGGCGCGCGCGATGACATCTTCCTCCCGCTCGCCAATCTTATGTAAATGCACGCCCGCCGGCGGCTCGACGCCGCCAAGTGCCACGAGGTGGACGTCATGGCCGCGGCCAGCGGCCCAACAGGCCCAATCCGTAGCATAGCGCTCCAGGCCGCCACGAGCGGGGTCAGCCCTTGCCAGGACGATAGCAATCTTCATCGGGCGATCTTCATGGGACGGTCTTCAGGGTCCGGTGTTGCTCGAGCTGGCCCCGCACCGCTGCCCAGACTCGCTCGACCGGCAACGCGGCCATGCGGTGGTCTTCTGCCTCGATCATGATCTCGGTTGGCACATGAAGCAGCGTCCAGCGCGGATCGGTCGGACCGAACAGCGAGACCAGCGGAATGTTGAAGGCTGCTGCGATCGAACGCGGCCCGCTATCGGTGCTGACCATGAGCGAGGCACGCCGGATAGAGGCCTTCACCGCCCCAAGACCGGCTGGGGTTTCCATCCGCACCCGGGGATGGTTCGCCAGTGCGCTCATGCGATGGGCGTGATCTTCGAGACCCGGCGCGCCCAGGATCATCACATTGACATCGAAGGTCTCGGCGATGCGGCGCGCCAGCCCGGCCATGGCTTCGGCAGGCCAGAGCTTGGCGCTGCTGCGCGCCGCATTGTTGTTGAGGATTACCAGCGGATGGTCCGGCCGGTCCGCGAAGATCGAGAGCAGCGATGAAGCACCGGCCTCGTCCTGCGCCGATGTCGCCAGCATCATCGCCGGCCGCGTGGCGCCCGGCGCCTGGACGAGCGCGAGGTAATAGTCGATTGCCGGGATCGGTGACAGCCGGCCGCCTTCGCGCGGTGGCTGGCGCGCATCCGTCAGAAAGATTCCCCGGCCACGCCGGTCATAGCCGATGCGTTGCGGAATGCCGGCAAGCCAGGCGGCCAAGGCCACGGCCAGCCCGTTGCTTAATAGGACAATGCGATCGAAGTTGCCGGCGCGCAGCTGCGTGGCGAGAGCAAACGCGCGTGATCCCGATAAACCTCTGCCTGCCGGCAGACGATGAATCGCATTCAAGGCGGGATGGCCGGCCAAGAGTTCGCAGACGCTTGGCGGGCCAAATCCCTCGATCCGGCCACCGCTGCCCGCCGCATCGCGCAAGGCCTGAAGCGCAGGCGTCGCCATCACCCCGTCGCCGATCCAGTTCGGCAGGATGACCGCGGTCGCGATAGTGGCGGGGCTGCCGCTCAACCCAGCGCCGCCATCACCGCGGCCTGCACCTCATCCACGGCGATCGCCGCCATGCCCTCCACCGATTCCGGCTGGCGATAGGCGTGATAGCGGGGCGAGCGCCAGCGCTGGATCACGGTC
>DASXQK010000451.1:0-4252 GCA_036493015.1 Dongiaceae bacterium
ATGGCTGATGAAAAAACCCCGGGCGCTCGAAGTCGATCCGGCGGCCTGGCCGGCGGTGGAAGCCTCGGCCGAGGTGGTGCGCAGAATCGTCGCCGAGGGCCGGACGGCCTATGGCGTGAACACCGGCTTCGGCAGCCTCGCCAAGACGCGCATTCCGGCAAACGAAGTGGGCGAGCTGCAGCGCCGCTTGGTCCTTTCCCATGCCGCAGGGACCGGTCCGCTGCTGGACGATGCGCTCGTACGCGGCATCGTGATCGCCAAGATCAACGGGCTTTCCCGCGGCGCCTCGGGCATCCGCCGTTCGACGATCGAGGCGCTGATCGCGATGCTGAATGCCGGCATATATCCCTGCATTCCGGTGAAGGGCTCGGTGGGCGCCTCCGGCGACCTGGCGCCGCTCGCCCATCTCTCCTGCGCCCTCATCGGCCTGGGCGATGTCCGCCAGGGCGGCAAGACCATGCCCGCGGCGAAGGCCCTGGTAAAAGCGGGTCTGGCGCCAGTCGCACTCGAGGCCAAGGAGGGTCTGGCGCTGCTGAACGGAACCCAGGTCTCCGCCGTGCTGGCAGCGCACGGGCTTGCTGCCACGGTCGATTGCTTCAACGCGGCACTCGTGGCCGGCGCCATGAGCGTGGATGCTGCCGCCGGCAGCGATGCGCCCTTCGATCAGCGCATCCATGCGTTGCGCGGCCAGCCGGGGCAGATCGAGGTCGCCCGCGCGCTGCGCCAGTTGATGGCCGATAGCGCCATCCGCCAATCGCATCTCGAAGGCGATGACCGGGTTCAGGACGCCTATTCGCTGCGTTGCCAGCCCCAGGTGATGGGGGCGGTCCTCGATCTGCTGCGCCATGCGGCAAGTGTGATCGAGCGCGAGCTCAATGCCGTCTCCGATAACCCGCTGGTCTTTGCCGATACCGGCGAGATCGTCTCGGGCGGAAACTTTCATGCCGAGCCGGTGGCGCTGGCCGCCGATTGCATCGCCATCGCCGTCGCCGAGATCGGCGCGCTATCGGAACGGCGCATTGCGCTGCTCACGGATTCGCGCATGAGCGGCCTGCCGGCCTTCCTGGTGCCCGAGCCCGGCCTCAACTCCGGTTTCATGATTGCTCATGTGACGGCGGCGGCGCTGGCCAGCGAGAACAAGGCCATGGCCCATCCGGCGAGTGTGGATTCGCTGCCCACCTCGGCCAACCAGGAAGACCATGTCAGCATGGCCACATATGCGGCGCGCAGGCTCGGCGAGATGGCGGAGAACACGGCAACCATCGTGGGCATCGAATTGCTGGCGGCGGCCCAGGGCATCGATCTGCGCAAGCCGCTGAAATCTTCGCCCGAGCTGGAGCGGGCCAAGGCGCAGCTGCGCACCGTCGTCTCGTTCTGGGACCAGGACCGGGCGATGGCGCCGGATATCGCCGCCGCCAAGGCGCTGGTGCAGTCCGGCCGGCTGCAGGGCCTGGCAGCGTTTTAACTTTTTCTCCCTCTCCCGCAGGGCGAGAGAGGGCCGGGGTGAGGGTGCCGATCCTTCCACCCGATCATTGAATGTATACAAACAATTTCCACCCCATCTGCTATAGGGTCTTGTTGCAGTAGCGAAGTCACAGCACTTCGGTTAGAAAAGCGCGCGCCCAAACGAAGGATGACGATGGTGCTGCCGACATATTCAACACGGCCGAGCTTTCTGGGCACGGCCAATGAGGATCGCGACGCGCCGATCGTCTGCGCCGGCGTGCCGTTCGATATCGGCACCTCGCACCGCGCCGGCACGCGCTTCGGCCCCATGGCGATCCGCGCCATCAGCCGCATGCTGGTGGATGGCGTCAATCCGCTGAACTGGCGCAACCCCTCGGCGCTGCCCATTGCCGATATCGGCGATTTCGAAATCGCGCTGGGCGATACGCTTGAAAGCCTCAAGCTGATCGAGGCCCAGGCCGCCAAATGCCAGCATCTGATTGCCCTTGGTGGCGATCACTCCATCACCTTGCCGCTGCTGCGCGCCGTGGCGAAGAAACAGGGCGGGCCGGTGGGCCTGATCCATTTCGATGCCCATGTCGATACATGGCCGGAGACCTTTGGCCAGAAATACGGCCACGGCTCTGTCTTCTACAACGCCATCGAGGAAGGCATCGTCGATCCCAAGCGCATGATCCAGATCGGCATCCGCTCGCCGGTCGGCCGCGATGTGTGGGATTGGACCATCGGCAAGGGCGTGCAGATCATCTCGGCGCAAGAGGTCCATGCCAAGGGGGTCGATGCTGTCCTTGCCGCCATCAAGGCCAAGGTCGGCGGCGGCAAGACCTATCTTTCTTTCGATATCGACGCGCTCGATCCGAGCCAGGCGCCTGGCACCGGCACGCCGGAAGTGGCGGGCTTGTGGACCTGGCAGGTGAAGGCGATCCTCGATCGGTTCACCGGCATCGATTTCGCCGGCATGGATGTGGTGGAGGTCTCGCCCTCTTACGACGTGGCGGAGATCACCGCGCTCGCCGGCGCCACCATCGCCTGGCAGTATCTGAGCCTCAACGCGCCGCAGACTTGATGTTGCGCAAGCTGATTTAATCGTGACCGAACTTTCCCTCGCCCACGGCTTCGTCTTCGCCGATCTCTACAGCGCCGAAGGGCTCGCGCGGCTGGATGTGAAATTCCGCGCCGGCTTGCCGGAAGAACTGCGGGCGCATCTCGATGCCGGGCGCAAGGCGCCGCCGGAGGGCAAGGATGAATCAGCGCTCCTGATTGAGCTTGCGCCTCATGTGGAGGACTTCGTCGCCGAACTCTTCGGCATCCGCGCTGAGATGCAGGCGCTCGCCGCGGCCCATCACAAACTGGCGCCGATCTTCACCTGCAAGCGCCTGTTCGTTCAGCGCCAGGCCCTCAAGGCGCACAAGCCGGAAGCGGCCGAAAGCTTCGATGGCGCCGCTTTGCAGGGCGAGCTGGAAATGCTGTTCGGCGAGCCCCTCAGCGAAGCCGCCTTCGCCCGCCATGTCGGCGAATGGGAAAAGGATACGGCAGCGAACGCCAGGGCCCTCGATCTCGCCTTGCGCTATGGCGCCTGGGCGACCCTATCGACGGCAGGCCGGGCCAAACACGCATCGGGCGTGCTGTTCAAGGCGCCGCGCAAACTCGATCCGATGAACCTGGTTCCGCTCGATACCATCGAGCGGCATGGTGCTGCGATGGTGGAGCTGGATGAGCATCACCGCCGCCGCCGCGAGGGATTCAAGCTGACCGACCCCGGCACCGATCTCATCGGCGCCCTCGACCAGACGCACTACTGCATCTTCTGCCACCACCAAGGCAAGGATTCCTGCGCCAAGGGGCTGAAGGAGCGCGACGGCAGCTACAAGAAAAGCGCCTTCGGCGTGACGCTTGCCGGCTGTCCGCTCGAGGAAAAGATATCCGAGATGCATGAGCTGAAGGCGGGCGGCGTGCCGCTGGGGGCTCTGGCGATGATCGTCGTCGACAATCCGATGGCGGCCGCAACCGGGCATCGCATCTGCAACGATTGCATGAAGGCCTGCATCTATCAGAAGCAGGATCCGGTCGATATTCCCCAGGCCGAGACGCGCACGCTGAAGGATATCCTGGCCTTGCCTTGGGGTTTCGAGATCTACGGGCTGCTGACGCGCTGGAATCCGCTGAACCTGCGCACTCCCATGGCCAAGCCCGATTCCGGCAAGAAGGTGATGATCGTAGGATTGGGGCCTGCGGGCTTCACGCTGGCTCATTACTTGCTGAATGACGGCCATGCCGTGGTCGGCGTCGACGGTCTCAAGATCGAGCCGCTGCCCGCCGATATCTCGGGCCGTAAACCCGATGGCGAACCGGTGCCGTTCCGCCCCATCCGCGATGTGAAGGAACTCTATGAGAGCCTCGACAACCGCGCCATGGCAGGCTTCGGCGGCGTCGCCGAATACGGCATCACCGTTCGCTGGGACAAGAATTTCCTGAAGCTGATCCGCCTGCTGCTGGAGCGCCGCGCACATTTCTCCATGTTCGGCGGCGTGCGCCTGGGCGGCACGCTAACGCTGGAGCAGGTGTTCGATCTGGGATTCGATCATGTCGCCATGTGCCTGGGCGCGGGCAAGCCGACGATCCTCGAGCTGCCCAATGCGCTGGCCCCGGGCGTGCGCATGGCCTCCGACTTTCTCATGGCGCTTCAGCTCACCGGTGCGGCCAAGAGCGATTCCATCGCCAATCTGCAATTGCGCCTGCCGGCGGTGGTCATCGGCGGCGGCCTTACGGCAATCGATACCGCGAC
>DASXQK010000452.1:0-4246 GCA_036493015.1 Dongiaceae bacterium
CTCGAAATCTCCGGCGGCGATGTCGAACAGGTGATCACCGAGTTCGCGGCGCACCGGCTGGGCGAATCCGTCGACGATGTCGCTCTCGTCGAGCCCGACCGCGTGCTGTTCGCCGAGCTCGTGCGCGGCGCGAGCCTCAACCGGCGCGACCTCGACGACATGATCGCCGCGGTCCTGGTCGAAGACTGGACCATCGAACGGCTGGAGACGCTGCTCGCCTGCATCCTCAGGGCGGGCGCCCATGAACTGGCAGACAGGCCGGACACGCCGGCGCGCGTGATCATCAGCGAATATGTCGACCTCGCCGATGCCTTCTATGCCGACAAGGAAACCGGGCTGATCAATGGCGTGCTCGACCGCCTCGCCCGGGAACTCAGGCCCAGCGAACTGGCGGTACCGGGTGGCCCCAGCAAAGCCGCCGGATGAATTCACCCTCATCGCCCGCCACTTCCGGCCGCTGACGGCTGGATTGCCGGGCGCGCTCGATCTCAGCGACGACGCAGCCCTCCTCGATGTTCCCGCCGGCCAACGGCTGGTGATCACAACCGACGCACTGGTCGCCGGCGTGCATTTCTTTGCCGAGGATGCCCCCGACCTAATTGCCCGCAAGATGCTGCGGGTCAACCTCTCCGATCTCGCCGCCATGGCAGCACTGCCGCTCGGCTATGTCATGACCTGCGCCTTTCCCCAAACGATTACGGAAAGCTGGCTTGCCGGATTTGCCGCAGGACTGGCGCGCGACCAGATGGAGTTTGCCGTCAGGCTGCTGGGCGGGGATACCGTCTCCACCCCCGGACCGCTGACACTCTCCGTCACCGCCTTCGGCAGCGTCGAAGAAGGCAAGGAGCTGCGCCGCTCCGGTGCCGCGGCCGGCGATCTGATTGCCGTCAGCGGCACCATCGGCGATTCGGCCCTGGGCCTGCAGCGCGTTCAGGGAAAGATTGGACCCTTCTATGGCGATGAGGATTTGATCGAGCGCTATCTGTTGCCCCGGCCGCGGCTGGCGCTGGCCCGCCAGTTGATCGGCCTGGCGAGTGCCGCCATGGATGTCTCCGACGGGCTGGTGGCCGATCTCGCCCATATTTGCGAGGCCTCGAAACTGAGCGCGGTGATCGAAGCGGCGAAGGTCCCTCTATCCAAGCCGGCTCGTCACTTGCTGAACGAAGACCCCGACCATTTGACGACGATCCTGACCGGGGGCGAGGATTACGAGCTTCTGTTCACCGTTCCGGCGGAACGCCGCGCCGAACTTGCGCGGCTGCCCGTGACCGTCATCGGCCGCATGGAAGCAGGGCAGGGGGCGAATGTGATCGATGCCGCCGGCCATAAAATTGAAACCGGCAAAGGCGGCTTTCGGCATTTTTAGCGCGCCGGCCCCTGCAACCGCTTCAAGAAGGCAGCGCTTCGAGCGACATGGTGTCGAGCATGAAGCTGCCATCCGGTTCGATAGCAAAATGCCGGACGACATCGGCGGGCATCTCCGCTTCCAGCGAGCGGATGGCATCGGCCCTTACCGCCGGCGTATTCATGCGGGCAATCCAGACCGGAAAATCCATGCGCAAACGGCGCTGCACGAAGGCACCCGGTTTGAATCCGGCGCGCTTCAATGCCTGTTCCCATTCGCTGCGCGAATAGTCGCGTACATGGGAGGGATCGCGCAGCATCTCCACGGTCTGGATGAAGGTGTCGAGCAGGGGGCCCCCTGGCGAGAACGCATCCATGAATACGGCACGACCCGAAGGTTTCAACACGCGCCGCGCCTCAGCCAATGCCGCGGCAAAATCCTGCCAGTGATGGGCGCTGAAGCGGCTGAAGATGAAATCGAAGCTGGCGGCGGGGAACGGCAATTTCTCCGCCATGCCCTGCTGGGTGACGACATTGGCAAGCCCGCGTTCGGCCGCCGCACCGGCAACCGCGCCCAGCATGTCGCGGGACAGGTCATAGGCGACAACCTCGCCCACATGGGGTGCCACGCGAAAGCTCACATGGCCGCCGCCGCAGCCAAGATCGAGCACCCAGGCCTTTGCATGGCCGGCAACCACGGCCGTCAGCGCCTCGAGGTCTTCGCCCTGGGAGTGGACAGCACTGGCGACATAGGCCGCAGCCCTTGGGCCGAACTGGCCGGCAACCAGGCTAGCGTGGGATTTATCGCTCATCATTGTCTCCGCTCTCTCGATGAACCGTCAGGAAATCAAGAAGTGGCAGTCTGAACAACCGGCGAAAACGGCGGGCCACTAGCCCTCCGGCGCATAGCCGTCAACCGGTTCTGGCGCTTGCCGGCCCAAAGGGCAACGGCCAGATTGCCGCCGGGATTTGAACGCAATGATACTGACCCATCAGCGCCGTAACGTACTGGTCCTGGCTCTCTGCCAGGCCATGGCCATGACCAGCATGACGATCATGGTCACCGTCTCCTCCCTGGTGGGACAGCAGTTGGCGGACGACAAGGCTTTCGCCACCTGGCCGTTGGGGTTGCAGCAGATCGGCGTGATGGCGGCAACATTTCCCGCTTCCCTGCTGATGCGCCGTATCGGGCGGCGCGCCGGTTTCAGCATCGGCGCCCTGATCGGCATCGCCGGCGCCATGATCCAGCTTCACGCCGTCTTTCATTTCGAGTTCTGGGTCTTCTGCGCCGGGAACATGTTGGTGGGCGTGGCTAATGGCTTTGCCCTGTTTTACCGCTTCGCCGCCACCGATACGGCAGATGCTGCCTTCAAGAGCAAGGCGATCTCTCTCGTCATGGCCGGTGGGGTGATTGCCGCCGTGCTAGGCCCGCAGCTGGCGAAGTGGTCGCATGACTGGTTTTCCCCTGTCAGTTTTGCCGGGGCCTTTGTCGCCATCGCCGTCATGCAGACTCTGGCCGGGCTGATGGTGCAATTCGTGCGTATCCCGCGCCCCAGCGCCGCCGAACGCAGCATCGCCGGCCGGCCCTTGCTGGAGATCGTGTGCCAGCCGGTTTTCATCGTCGCCGCCGTCGGCTCGATGATCGGCTACGGCGTCATGTCCCTTGTGATGACGGCCACGCCGCTGGCCATGGTGGAGTGCGGCTTCACCTTCGACAATTCGGCCTTCGTTATCCAGTGCCACGCGCTCGGCATGTTCCTGCCGTCGTTCTTCACCGGTCATCTGATCGCCCGATTCGGCGTGTTGAAGGTGATGATGACGGGGGCGGTCCTGTTTGCCGGCTGTGTCGCCATCAACCTCAGCGGCGTTGCCTTGTGGCAGTTCTGGTCGGCCCTGATACTGCTGGGGCTGGGCTGGAACTTCCTTTATGTCGGCGGGAGCACGCTTCTGACCGAGGCCTATCTGCCGGAGGAGCGGGCCAAGACGCAGGCGGTGAACGATTTCCTTGTCTTCGGCATGGTCACCCTCGCGACATTCGCCTCCGGTGCGCTACACCACAATTACGGCTGGAACGCCGTCAATCTGGGGGTGATCGTGCCAGTGACGTTTGCGGCTGCCATGATCGGCTGGCTGCTGCTGCGCCGGCGGGCGGCGACAGCTTGAGACCCTTCAAAACCAGCCGGAACCAGTAGAAACCCGCCCCGGCGGCGCTCCCTTGGGGGCGGTTGCGTGGGTCGGGCCAATCCCGTATGTTCGCGCCGCTTTTCTCGGCCCCCGGCAACCGTCGGGCCGGCCGATTCCCGAGGGATGGATGGACCATATGACAATTTCGACGATCAACTGGCTCGTGCTCGCCTGCGGCGTGCTCGCGCTCGTTTATGGCGCAATCACGGCCCGCATGGTGCTGGCCGCGCCCACCGGCAACGACCGCATGCGCGAGATCGCGGCTGCGATCCAGGAGGGTGCCAAGGCCTATCTCAACCGCCAGTACACCACGATCGCCATGGTCGGCGTGGTGATCGGAATCATCCTATTCTTCACCCTGGGCCTCTATGTCGTGGTCGGCTTCGCCATCGGCGCTGTGCTCAGCGGTGTCGCCGGCTATGTCGGCATGAATGTCTCGGTCCGTGCCAACCTGCGTACGGCCGAAGCAGCCCGCAAGGGCCTGAAGCCGGCGCTGGCCATCGCCTTCCAGGCGGGCGCGATCACCGGCATGCTGGTCGTGGGCCTAGGCCTGCTCGGCGTCACGATCTATTATCTGGTGCTGCAGCATCTGGGCCTCGATCCGCGCACGACCATTGAAGCGCTCGTGGCCTTGAGCTTCGGCGCTTCGCTGATCTCCATCTTCGCGCGGCTGGGCGGCGGCATCTTCACCAAGGGTGCCGATGTCGGCGCCGATCTG
>DASXQK010000453.1:0-3543 GCA_036493015.1 Dongiaceae bacterium
CACGCCGAAGGCGCAGTCGCGATAGAGCCGCGCCAGTACCGCGTCATCCGCTTCATCGAGATGAATGAGGCTGCCCGCGAACTCGACGGGATCGGCGAGCCGGCGCAGCACGTCATCCGTCTTCCAGCCCGGCCTGCCGACAACCGCAAGTTTGAAGCCGTGCCGCTGCGGCACGCCTTCATCGACCAGCCGCTTCCAGACGTCGAGAATCATGGCGTGACCCTTGCGCGGTTCGACGGTGGCGACAAAGAGCGCGTAGCGGCCCTGGGCAAGACCGGCAGGCAGCGCCGCCGCCGGCGCCGCTCCAGCCATGTCGCAGCCCGGCGGAGTCACCGCTACGCGGGCGAGCGCGAGACCCTGGCCGCGGCAATAATCGCGGATATCGCGCTCCACCGCCCGCGAAAGAACCAGAACGCAATCGGCCAACGGCAGCATCGCCTGCCAGTGGAGACGGAAATCGCGGACCGCCTCGCCCTTGAAGAAAGCTGGATACCTGTGGGGGATCAGATCATGACACATCGTCACATAGCGGAAGCCATGCCGGCGCTTCAGCGCGGGAATGACTCCGAAGTCGAAATGAAAATAGTTGCCGACCGAGAGAATGGTATCGGCCGGGCCGGGTTCGAATTTTTTCAGGGCGGCCTCCGCGGGGATCGCGTTTCGGCGCACACCCTTGCCATCGGCAAGCGGCCAAGGAAGCCCGTGCGGCCAGCAGAGCAGCCTCTGCGCCGCCGCGAATATCCGCTGCGCCGATCTGGACGGTGACGAAAGACGGCGGCGTTCGAGCGCAAGCACGAGGAAGAAGCGCGAGGGCACATGCCGGCGCCAGCCGCGCCGGCGCGCGGCGAAGTGGGAGCGCGGGCTGTCGAGCCGCGTATCCCAGCGGATCAGCGGTCCCACCCATTCGCGGCGGACCTCGTGCCAGGCGGGAAGCGTCCTGTCGAAGATGACAAAACGTATATCGGGACGCGCCTTCAGGGCGTATTGGGCGATCGCCTGCTCGCAGCGCACGATGCCCACCGGCCGGCCGATCCAGCGCGCCGTCAGTGTCATGTCGAAGACCAGGCGGCCGCGGTTTGTTGTTGCCGTCACGGCTGGATTTCCAGAGCCGCATCGAAGATTTCGGTCGCGGCGGAATCCCAGGTCACGGGACGGAACGTCTCGCCTATCGCCGCCTCATAGGGCGCCCGCGCGCGCTCATCCTCGATCCACTGCTCCAGCATGGCGAGCCAGGCCGCGCTGTCATCCGGCGGCAGGCAAGGCGAGAGGCCGCCCACCACCTCCGGCAACGCACCAGCAGTCGAGGCGATGATGGCCTTGCCCCGGGCAAAGGCCTCGATCACCGGCATGCCAAAGCCCTCATAATGCGAGGGCAGCAGGCAGAAAGCCGCGTCGCGATAAAGGCCCGCGAGCGTCGCATCATCGGTTGCGGACAGGTGCAGGAGACTGCCGGCAAAAACCGGATCGTCCAGCCGCCGGATCAGGTCATCGACCTTCCAGCCCCGCTGACCCACCAGCACCAGCGTGAAGCCGTGGCGCTGCGGCACCCCTTTTTCCAGCAACCGGCGCCAGACATCGAGAATCATGGCATGGCCCTTGCGCGGCTCGATGGTGCCAACGAAGAGGACGTAGCGCCCCTTTGCCAGCCCGGCCGGCAGGTCTCGTGCAGCCTCGACGCCCGAGAGATCGCAGCCCGGCCGCACCAATACGATCTCGCCGGGTTCGCGGCCCAGACCACGGCAAAAGGCGCGGATGTCGGCCTCGACCGCGCGCGAATTCACCAGGATCCGCTCGGCCAGCGGCAGGATTGCCGTCCAGTGCCGGCGAAACGATCCGGCCATCGAATCGGTAAAAAACTCGGGAAATTGCAGCGCGATCAGATCGTGGCACATGCTGACATAGCGAAACCCGTGCCGGCGCTTGAGGTCGGCGATAATGTCGACATCGCCCACGTTGTAATTGCCGACCGACAGGATGGTGTCCTGCGCAGTCAACGGCTCGGGCGCGGCCAGCACAAGATCCATGGCGAGCGCGCGATGCGACGTGCCGTCACGAGCCATGAATCGGGCCGGAAGCGCGCGCGGCCAGTACAACAATCGCTGCAGCGCCGCCAGGATCTGACGTTCTGCCTGGCTGCCGCTCGTCAGGCGCCGGCGTTCCAGCGCATAAAGCAGCAGAAAGCGCGAGGGCAGTATCTTTCGCCAGCCGTTGCGTTTGCGGCGGAACGCGGCGCTGTCGAAATCCAGCGCCACGGTCCCGCGCGACAATGGCTCGACCCATTCGGGGCGCACGGTGCGAAACGCCTGCCGCGATTCATCCAACACGCAGAAACGGATATCGCGACGACCCGCCAGCGCGTGACGCACCAGCGCCTGCTCACGCCGCACGATGCCCGTCGGCCGGCCGAGCCAGCGCGCGAGATTGGACATATCGAGGATGAGTTTGCCGCTTTGCGACATCTGCGAACCGCAACCCCCCGGAACTCGACGCCCGGCTACATTGCAGTGCTTGCCGGGGCAATTGCGAGTCTCAAGATCAGGGGCCGCGGCTCTGGACCGCTAGCGCTTCCCGAGGCACACTTGGCCGGCGTGGTCAGTCCGAGGGTCACTATCAGCACAAATAACGGGGTTTGGCCCAGCCTGCCGCTGGCCGAATGGCGCGACACTTGCGCGACCCTGCAGCTCTGGACCCAGATCGCCGGCAAGGTCCGCCTGGCGCTGGCGCCCATGGCCAATCACTGGTGGCAGGTGCCGCTCTATGTCAATGCGCGCGGCCTCACCACCTCGCCCATGCCCTATCGCGGTCTCGCGGTTCAGATCGATTTCGACTTCATCGATCATCGCCTGGTGATCGCCACCAGCGGCGGCCGGCAATCCCTGCTGGCGCTGGAGCCGCGCAGCACCGCTGATTTCTACCGCGCGGTGATGAGCCAGCTTGCCGCATTGGGCATCGATGTCGCCATCTGGACCATGCCGGTGGAGATTGCCGATGCCATTCCCTTCGAGCAGGACCGCCTCCATGGCGCCTATGACCCCGATTGCGCCCATCGCTTTTGGCAAATCCTTGTCCATGCCGACCGCGTGCTGAAAGAATTCCGCGGGCGCTTTTTAGGTAAGGCAAGTCCCGTCCATTTCTTCTGGGGAAGTTTCGATCTTGCGGTCAGCCGCTTTTCCGGCCGCGCAGCCCCGCCCCATTCCGGCACCGCGCCCAACCTAGCCAATTGGGTGATGCGCGAAGCCTATTCCCATGAGGTCAGCAGCTGCGGCTTCTGGCCGGGCGGTGGTGCAATAGACGACCCGATGTTCTATGCCTATGCCTATCCAAGCCCGCCCGGTTTCGGCCAGGCGCGGATTGCGCCTGCTGCCGCCTATTGGAGCGAGGTGCTGGGCGAATTCCTGCTGCCCTATGAGGCCGTGCGCCGGTCGGCCACACCCGATGCCACGCTTCTGGAATTCCTGGAAAGCAGCTATGCCGCCGCGGCCGATCTCGGCAATTGGGATCGCGTCGCGCTGGAACGAACCAAGGAGTCGCTTATCAAATGAG